>JANYKP010000421.1 GCA_025358195.1 Cyclobacteriaceae bacterium | reverse complement strand
GCACGTTTGTTCACCAACGGTTTCTAAAAATAACAGACCGAAAAAAAGATATATTCAAAACATCTGCGGGAAAATATATCGCACCCCTCCCCCTTCAAAATCATTTTGCACAATCTCCGTTTATTCAACGGTGCCTCATCCTTGGATTTCAAAGGCCTTTTGTCACGGCCCTCATTGTACCCCATTTTCCAATATTGGAAGCTTGGTGCGCAGCGGAAAATATTCACTGGACTGCTCCGCAATTCATGGTGCATAACATAAAAATACGGGCCAAATTCCAGGCTGAAGTAGATCGGCTCAACGAAGAACTACCCAACTTTCAGCGGGTGCGTAATCTTGTTTTATGCCATGAAGAGTGGACCATCGAGAGCGGCGAGATCACCAATACCCTTAAACCAGTAAGGCATCTGCTGGTTGAACATTATACGGTCGAAATTGAAAAGATGTACAACTAATCCTTTTATTTGGTCTTTATGGTATTACATGTCATTATACGTTCTGTAAGTATTTTACTTTTCCTCACCGTGTTAGGGTTTCATGACGCCAGCGGCCAGCAAAAGGAAGTTGCCATAACGATTGACGATGTGCCAAACGTGATGGTGTATAAACGACACGGTTTCTCAGCTCCACTTCTTAAAAGCATCAATGAACTCAGTCTTCCGGTAACGATCTTCATCAATGAAAAAAATATATACAACAACGAATTTGTCAACCAAAATTTTACAGGACTCCTCACCTGGCTGAACAATTCGTTCATCGATGGAGGCAATCATTCATTCAGTCACTTCAATTACGCCGATATCCCGCTCGAGACATTTCAGTACGATATTATTAAGGGAGAGGTTATCACCCGCGAAATTTTAAAGCAAAAGCATCAAGCACTAACGTACTTCCGGTTTCCGTATAACAGCCTGGGAAGTGACAGCATTACCCATCAACAAATAAATTCCTTTCTCACTCAACGAGGATACACGATCGCACCTTTTACGATTGAGAGCGAAGATTGGATGTTTAACGCACTTTATGAAGAGGCGCTGAAAATCAAAAACGTTGAAAAAGCCCATCAGCTTGGCCAAAACTATGTGGCTTTCACCTTACAACTCTTTGATTACTTTGAAAAATTATGTCTGGACAGGTTCGGGAGGAATATCAAACAGATCTATCTATGCCACGATAATCAACTGAATACCGATTATCTGCCGGTCCTTGTCGACAACCTAAAGAAAAAAGGTTATTCCTTCATCCGGATGGACCAGGCTATGGAAGACAATGTGTATCGTTCTCCGGATTTCTATTTTGGAAGGGCAGGATTTTCCTGGATCTACCGATGGGAACCCGACCGGGAAAAGCGAAAAGCCCTTCTCCAGGCAGAGCCTGAGAACACGATATTACATACCGAATATGATCAGTTAACGAAGCGTGCTGGAAAGAACTGAATAAATTCAAATAACTTGTTTACGTCCCACCAACACATCATGATCATTTACCAATTTCTTATTAATTTTGAAAAACTAAATCCTACTCATTATGTCAAAAGGACAAGACAAAAAAAAGGAAGACAAGAAGAAGCCCCTGAAAACATTGAAAGAAAAGAGGGCTGAGAAAAGGGCCAAGAGGGACGGGAAATAATATTCCCTGATGGAAGGCCTTGCCAGACAGCTGTGCTGGGAGCAATGAAGAATCTTCTTCTGAAGTGTCGAGGATTCTTCATTGTCGCGGCCATGTCTCACGATGTCGGGATCTTCCTACTGCCATGGGGTTACATCACATACTTTACAAGGAAGTGCTCTGCTGAAAGGACCTCCAAATCTGAAAAGTAAAAATCGTTTACATCCTGGGTAACAATGCATTCGCACTTTGCCTGAACGGCCGAGTAATATTCCAATCCATCCTCAAAGTCCTCGACTGATTTATTCTTGACAGCATGTAATACGGTCTCTTTATCCGTGAGGGCAATACTTATTTTATTAACCAGGATTTCTATTTTCTGTTTGGCTAACAGGGTCCCGCTTTTCTTTTCAGCAAAGTAAAATGCAATGGCCAGGCAAATAGGTGAAGTGCAGACTATGAATTTCTTGCTGTCTGCCAAACTCAATACGCGCGATGAATATGGAAAAACCGGATACTCTTTATTGAGAACCGACACCAGAATATTCGCATCCAAAAAAATCCTCATTTCCGGGATTTGAAGTATTCATTTTTTAAGGCCTTTCTTGGGCGGCTTTTGGTATGATATTCTGTTTCGCCCTCCGCCAATTTGTTTATCCATTCAGTCATCGGCAGTTCTTCCAGCGATTGGTAGTGTCCACTCGTAATCTTGCGGTATAAAAATTCCGTCAGGCGGGAAAGGCTGATATCATGGGAATCTGCAAATTTCTTTGCTTTGGAAATAACCTCCTCGTTAAAACTTAATGTGATTTTTGCATCCATACTCATGCATTTTTTTATACGGCAAAAATAATAAATCTATACGTATAAAAACAAATGCTTATGGAAGTTGTCAGGATTACTCCTGTTATCAAGTGAATTATAGTATCTTTGCGCTTTAGTCCTCCTAATTCCCGTAAAAAGGCGCTCCTGATGCATCCGGAGCCACTGCGTTGACCCAAGAGGCGTTGTAACAAAAATTTTTAGCGAGCCTCGCTGAACGAAAAATTAAATCATGTCATTCGAAAAATTAAATCT
>JANYKP010000408.1 GCA_025358195.1 Cyclobacteriaceae bacterium | reverse complement strand
GCTCATCGAATCGCGCAATCCCGGCGACCGGTAATTCACATATCCTTTAAACCACAACGGCTCGCCGGAATAATAGTAAGGCTTGTCAGTATGCAGATATATTTTCTCCTGAAACTGGGCGACAATTTTTTTATCGATCTTTTCTTTTACAACCGGCACCGACTTACCGGGCAGGTAATCCAGGGGCAGCATCCTGGCCACGCGGTCGGCACTCATTTCGCCCGACAGGTTAACATCCAGAGGATTTAGTTCAAAGCCGTCCTTGTTTACAATGATAGAATCCTTGCTCAATTTTATCCAACTGACCTGATAGGGAATATCTCTGTATGTGCGGATAGCGACCCGCTCATTAACATAGTGTACCTCCACCCTGCCTTTCATTTTTATTTTATAAAAACCGGGTTGTTCGGCCGGTGTTACCATAGCGCTCGTATCATAACGCATCACAAATTTTCCCAGGTCAGAACTAAAATTAGGGGAACGTGTGGTGGTATTCTCGTATTCCGGCTTCTCCGTGTACAACCGGAAGCCTTCACCGGCAATGCGATGATCAATGATGGCTTTGAACAAGTGATGATTGGAACGCAGATAGGAAAGTTTTCGATTGACCTGCCATTGCGCCCGTTCATTTTCATCCGGACTCTGCATTTCTTCAAAGCGCGCATTACCAACAATGGAGTACCCAACCTTATCTACCCAGAACAATCGGAGATAGAACATTACTTTATAGCCTAATGCGAGGTTAAAAATCTCGATGGGTTCATTCGCGGTGGCAATGAATTTCTTTTGTATGCCACCTTCCGCAAAATCAATCACCCATGGATTGAGTATTTTACAGGCTGCGGCCATTTTGTCTTTTCCTAAAAAACTTTTTTCGAATTTTTTTAATTGTTTTTCCCATGCCTCGTCCCGCGAGCCCTTCACTTCCACATTGTTTAGCTCAAGTTTTGAGGGCTCCAGTTTGATCTCTGCGTTGACAGTCTCATCCGCGTTGAGGTTCACTTCTGCTTTGAACGTCTCATACCCGACAAAAGAAACAATAAGTTCGTACGTGCCAGGTTGCTTGATTGTCTTCAAAACAAAATCGCCTTTAAGACCAGTGGTCGTGCCGATGGTAGAGTTATTCACAAAGACATTGGCAAACGGAAGCGGTTCGAGGGTCCTGGCATCTTTGACGTTGCCCATAATAATTTGAGCATGAAGCGATCCAGCCGTCAGGAGGCAGCAAAATAAAGTCCACAGCCACCGGCTATTTATAAAAATTCTTTCATTCATGACTAATACAACAAGCTAAATTAATGATTGGCTAATCATTATCCACCTCGATAAAATATACACACCGCACCGGTTCCCCATTTCGAGTGACTCCCTCCCCCACGATCCGGTAGAGGCCTGGTAAGTCGGCCGTGAAAAATGAAATGGTGGCGGTGCCGGTTTTTGCGTCGGTTAGAATTTCAGGATTCCAGTAAATGGTGGCCCGGTAATCGGGTATGGTTTTGTCTATATTCTGATCCTTATAATCGGGGTAGAGAAAGGCACGGGGAGTAGAATAACCAGGTAGTTTTATAAGTTGAAAGTTGGGTATGTGACTCTCTTCCTTCCAGGCATCCTGTTTTGTGTAGATATTGAGAATGCCAAAGGCGGTTTGCGGAGTAATCCTTGTGGTTAGATCAATTGATTCAATTGTATTGGGGTCAATGATGGATAAAATATCCCCGGGGTCGCCACCCATGACCACGTCATTTATCTTCACCATTACTTCCCTTGCGTTGCTAAGAGAACTTGTCCTACCTCTTGTTGTATAAACAACATAGCCTCTGTCCGTACGTGATATGAGCAACCCGGGAATCTTTCCTGGCAACGAGAGTAAAAGATTTCCGTAGTTCAAGTTGATATCCTTGGCATAGAGAACAAAATTAGGTGACCGTCTTAACCTATACCCATACTTGCTTTCCTCTTCATTGATCCGCTTTGCTTTAATCTCAACCGCTTCCAATAAACGATTGTCTTTTGGTACTTCATTGTCGGATATCAATCGTTGACGCGATTCAGTTTTTACGACACTTATCTGATAGTCGATTTCCTTAAGATAAATGGATGGGGTTTCCCGCTGAATCAGTTCCACTTTCCCGTACGGTTGGTCCTTTGCCTTCTCTGACTTCACTGAAAAGATTGCCGTATCATAGAATTGCAATCCGCTCAATGAAAATAAACCCTTATCGCTTGTCTCTGTGAGCATCATGTTGCGGGGTTTCAGTTGAAAAACAGTGAGCGAAGTTTTTTCCGGCTTCCCCTTCTCGTTCAGAAACCGTCCTGAAAAACCAATCCCCGACTCCATTGGATATTTAAATTCCACGTTTCCAGTGCTCGTCCCTTTATCCAACAGAAATTCCTTGGTGATGGTAGTCGCCTCCGGCACCGGCACCACTTGTCCCGCATCGGTGACGGAAACGGATAGGTTGGAGGAAAGTGGATTTCCTCCCGCATCTTTGACTTGAACGGTTAAATTAATCTTCTCCCGTGTTTTGTATTTCTGCTTATCGGTCACGATAGTAAGTGGACCATCCGTTTCAACCGTTGGCTTGCCTTGCACGGGATCGGCCTTGTCGGTCATGTTCAGCACGGGAATCGGTTTCAAAAATAGATGCTCGTTGGTGAAATTTCGGCTCAAATTGGTATAAGCCCTCAGGTAATACGTGCCCGTCGAAAGTGTGTCGGGAAGAATAAAATCCCCATAGAAAAAGCCACTGTCTATCTTCAGCATCTTTGACAAGGTGATCCTCTTTTTGGGACTGATGATCTCTACATACACCACCCCGCTCAACGAGTCCCGCATGGACGCTGCCGTGTAATTAATGTAGCCTTTAAACCAAAACGGCTCCCCTGGGTAGTAGTACGGTTTATCCGTTTGAACGTAAACCCTCTCGTAGTACCGCATAAAATTCTCTTCCCCCGCTTCCGACAGCTCGTAATCTTGTGGGAGTAAATTGATCACACCACCGATTCGCATATAGCCTTTCGTTTCCAGGTTCGATGGTATTAGTAATATCCCCTCATCATTGACTTGCAGGGTGCCTTTCGGAATAAGTTGTGCGGTTTTTACCTCACCCGACTTTGTTGTGAAATGAACATTCACTGTATCGGTCACCAGTATCTTATGATAATTCGAAATGGAGGGTGTCATCAAAGAAGCTGCGTTTAGACGCCCACCCCGCTTATCAGACAACAAAAATCCTGATGCGTCTGTATTCCCTGCTACCATCGATTTGAACAAGTGTCGCTCCGAGCCTTCATACGTTTTTAAACGGTTGGCCCCCCATTGCAGAACCTGATCACTGCCCTGCGCCTGCATCGGCAGAAATGTATAATAGCCCTGCAATATTGTCTTGTCGTCATTGAATACTCCCGTCTGTAAATAATACAAGACGTGATATCCTAACGAGTTATTATTTATCAGGAGCGGTTCTGAAGATTTTACATGGGTTCCTTCCGGGCTTTTTGTAAACGATAACGCGTCTGCGTTCATGATGGAGCAACTGGCCCCGTATTCCTTTCCAAGCAGAAGATTCCCAAATTTTTGAAGGTCTCCGCTCCAATCATCAGCCTTCACGATTTTCGGTCCCTTTCCCTTTTTGGAAGGATTCAGGGTAAGATTAAGTACGTACGCCTTACCCTGCTGAATCCGAATCGACGATTTAAAAAGCTGATAGCCTTTTTTATACAAGACCACATCCGCAAAGCC
>JANYKP010000386.1 GCA_025358195.1 Cyclobacteriaceae bacterium | reverse complement strand
AACTATCTTCCCTGGAAAGGTTATTTTGATTTGATCAGCAAAGCTGACCTGTTCATATTTTATGATGACGTCCAGTTTACGAAAAATGATTGGCGCAACCGCAACAAGATCAAAACTCCCCGTGGTGCGGAGTGGATCAGCATACCCTGTGGAACCGATCTCAAACGGTTAATTAATGAAGTAACCATCAGCAAACATGACTGGCAGCAGGACCATTGGAACCGGATCAGCATCAACTACTCAAAGGCCGAATATTTCAATTTATACAAAGAGTTTTTTGAAAACTTTTATTTGAATACAAAATGGACCAACCTGTCACAGTTGAACCAGTTTCTGATTGTGGCGATAGCAAAACAATTTTTAGGATTAACGGCGGAATTTGAAAATTCCACGAGTTATCATCCGACAGGGATAAAACTGGAACGCCTGGTGGATGTATTGAAAAAAGTGGGGGCCACCGAATACTTTTCCGGACCATCCGCAAAGAGCTACATCTCGGAAGCCGCATTTCAGCAGGAAAACATAAAGATTACATGGATGGATTATTCCGGGTATCCCGGGTACCGGCAACAATTTCCGCCATTTATTCACGATGTGAGTATCGTTGATTTGCTATTTAACGAAGGACCGGAAGCTATTCACTATCTTCGCAGCAAGACCTAAACAATCCACTATTTGGGGAATGAGCATTTGTCCTTTCGATGGATATCTTCCTATGACTCGTTGCATAAATTAAATTACTTTTGGTTACTTTTAATTGTAGAATCATTTTGCTTTTTTTTATCTCACACGTTTCAGGGACCGTTTGTTTATGCCGAATGATAGAGAAATCGAACTTTCAATAGTAGCTACAGTTTACTTTGGTGAAAAGTTTGTCGAGGATTTGGTAAAAGCAATCCGGGAGGAAGCCCTAGCGCTCAACTGTACGTATGAAATCATCCTGATTGATGACCGGAGCGGGGACAAATCATGGTTAAAAATACTCGGGCAGGCATTCCAGTTTCCGGAAGTGAGAGGAGTCAGGTTAAGCAGAAATTTTGGACAGCAGATTGCGATGAGTGCGGGCATCAATTATGCGAAGGGGAATTATATTATTATTATGGATGGCGATTTGCAAAACCCTCCGGAGGCAATCCCCTTGTTGTACCGGAAAGTGAAAAATGATTTTGATTTGGTTTATACTGTTTCGAAAACCAGGAATAATGTTAAGGACGAGACAACATCTTCCATTTTCTGGTTTATTTTGAGAAAATTGCTAGGCGTGAAAATTATTCCCAATCAACTCATGATGAAAATCATGACCGCGAGACTGGCCCGGCATTATCTTTCCTATCAGGAGATACACCGTACCGTTTCCGGAATCATTAATGATCTTGGATTCCGCTATGACTTCATCGAAGTTGAAAATAAAAGAAGGCAGTCAGGCCGGAGTAATTATAATTTTATACAGCGCTTTAATCTGATGGTTGACATTATTATCAGCATGTCAAATGTGCCTCTTAATTTCATGATATACCTGGGTGGCAGCGTCTTCCTCGTCACCCTGCTGATGATAATTATTTATATTGTTCTTTTCTTTGTTTTAGATGTTCCTGCGGGTTACACTTCACTCATACTCTCGATTTTCTTTTTTGGCAGCTTAATCGTGATGATGCTTGGATTTATTGGTCGCTACTTATCAAACATATACACCGAGGTGCGAAGAAGACCCCTTTTCATCGAGGATGAAAAGGTAAATATGTAAGTAAAGGAACTCAGAAGGTCTGGATTCCTGACGTAAATGTTGCGTACTATGAAGGGAAAGAGGGTCCTGGTTTTTGGCGCTGCAGGTTTTATTGGAACCTACCTTATTGATGAATTGGTAAGACTGGATCATCAAATAATTGCATCTGATATCAGCGACATAGGTGAAAAGTATTACCGGGAGAATAACATTCATTATATCCCGGTTGACATCACCCGTAAAAATGATTTTGAAAAATTACCGGGTGGGCCATATGATGCCGTCATTCATTTGGCAGCCCTTCAGCCCGCCAACTTTAGCGCATCTGCCAATGCACCTGAAGACTACGTCAGTGTTAATGTAGTTGGTACGCTGAATATACTGGAATATTGCCGGAAAAATAGGATTCAAAAACTCATATATGCCAGTTCGCACAGAAATACATCTGGCTTATGGTCAAGGAAGACAGCCATCAGGGAGGAAGATGGGCGAGCGTTGGAGTACAATGAGGAGTATTCCATGTTCTGCATTTCAGAAAGCGCGGCCCAGGATCTGGTGGAGTATTACCGTGCTCAATATGGTTTGAAAGGGATCATATTCCGACTCCCACCGGTGTATGGCTTTGGACCGCATTTGGAAATATTCAGAAACGGAAAACCAATGAAAACCGGTTTTCAGACTTTTATTGAGAATGCGATGGCCTGTAAACCTATTGAAGTATGGGGCGATAGTAGTATAGGCAGAGACATTATATACGTAAAGGATGTTGTCTCCGCGTTTGTGAAAGCGCTTGGCAACGAGAAGGCCGGCGGTTTGTACAATATCACTTCTGCTTACAGGCTTACCTTAAAAGAAGAGGTAGAAACCATTGCACGGGTTTTTTGGAGAGACACAACAAAGCCAGTCATTGTACTGCGGCCCGAAATACCTCACAAGATGGACTCGTTTGTTTACGACAACACGAAAGCTAAACAAGAACTGGACTGGCGACCATTGTACAACTTTGAAAAGATGTTGATTGATTATAAGAAAGAGCTGGATAGGAATAAATTCGGTTTTCTTGTTGAAAAAAGAAGTAACATGTTTAAGGTTATTTATTCTAAGTTTAAGGAAGTTTAAAAAAAAACAATATGCTTGACATTCAAGGAATCGAATTCATGGGTGAAAATGTGAAGGATAAACTAAGGTCTTGCGGGAAAGGCGTGAAGATCTACCCGTTGGCAAAAATAACATTTCCTCACGTCGTCGACCTTGGTGATTATTGCCGTATAGGGGATTTTGTTTTCATTTTTGCGGGAGAGGGTGTTACGATCGGCGAGCACACCGATGTTCAACCGCATACTGTTTTTTGGGGAGGTGGATTGACTATCATTGGCAGCAGGGTTTCCACAGGTCCAGGCACTGTTTTTTTATCTGCTACGTATTCTCACGCGAAGGGCCTGAAAATGGTGGATGGATTAGGTGAGGGCTCAGCGAAAGCAATTGGCGGGAAATTGGTAGTTGCTGATGATGTCTATATTGGTGCCAAAAGTGTCATCATGCCAGTGACCATTGGCGAAGGGGCAGTTATCGGGGCAGGTAGCTTCGTGAACAAAGATGTTGAGCCATGGGGAATATATGTCGGCAGCCCTGCCCGGAAAATAGGCGAAAGGCCCAGATAATTTTTAAGATGCGATTCCATTCAAGATTAATTCTTTCTTAGTCGTTGACATATTCTTAATGGAGTATAGCTCCATAGGAACAGAATCAGAAATTTCGGCTATGCAAGGAACGGAAAAGAATGTGTGACCATTCACATCGCAAGGGATACCTGGTTAATAAGGATATTTGACTATTCCGGTCTGGTAACAGCGGATTTATCCTAACTTTGACCAGATTTTTTTATGATGATCGGCTTTAACAAACCTTATCTGACCGGCAAAGAACTAGCGTATGTGCGTGATGCCGTGGAGCGGGAGAAACTTTCCGGAAATGGATACTACACCCAGCAATGCCAGGACTTTTTTACCACTCGCTACAGCTTTAAAAAAACTTTATTAACTCAATCTTGTACGGATGCTCTTGAAATGGCGGCCCTTCTTCTGAATGTGGGTCCGGAAGATGAAATCATTCTTCCCACTTTTACTTTCGTTTCAACGGCCAATGCGTTTGCGTTGCGTGGTGCAAAATTGATTTTTGCCGATTCCGAAAAGGATACGCCTAACCTGGATATGAACCACGTTCGTCAATTGATCACGAATAAAACGAAAGCAGTGGTTGCCGTTCATTATGCGGGTGTCGCCTGCGACATGGATGTATTGATGGACCTGGCAGACAAGCACCGATTTTTTGTAGTCGAAGATGCTGCGCAGGCAATTGATTCCTATTATAAAGGCAAACCCCTGGGCTCGATCGGTCACCTGGCATGTTTCTCCTTTCATGAAACAAAAAATATTATTTCCGGCGAAGGAGGGATGCTGGTAATCAATGATGAAAAATTTTCCCAGCGTGCCGAGGTGCTTTGGGAAAAGGGCACAAATCGATCCGCATTTTCCCGTGGCGAAGTAGACAAGTATAATTGGATTGATGTGGGATCATCCTTTCTACCTTCTGAAATGACCGCGGCTTTCCTCTGGGCGCAATTGCAAGAAGTGGATGCCATTCAGAAGAAACGGCTCACCGTTTGGAATCGTTATTTTGCAGGACTGCAGTTTCAAGTGAAGGAAGGTCATTTTTCACTCCCTATCATCCCAGACTATTCCACAAATAATGCACACATGTTTTATCTGGTCACCCGATCGGAGAGTGAACGGAATGCAATCATGAATCACCTGAAAACACAAAAAATTCAGGCTATTTTCCATTATTTGCCACTCCATAACAGTCCGTACTTTCAGCTAAAATATAAAGGGAGACCGCTATCGGAGGCTACCCGATTCTCCGAATGCATACTTCGGCTCCCATTCTACACGGAATTGACAGAAGGGGAAATTGACCGTGTAATAAAATCCATTCACCAGTTTTATAATTCCTGAATTTTAGACATTTTAAAGTTTGGGAATAGTAACTTTAAACCAATGAATTGCCACCGCCTTAAGGCCGTGGCAATTTTAACAACTTCATTAAAAATTAGTTAACAAAATGAAACGAAAACTTCGCATGGGCATGGTAGGCGGTAGCCTTGATGCGTTCATAGGAGGTGTCCATCGCAAGGCAGCGAATCTTGATGGTGAGATCGAATTGGTCTGTGGTGCTTTTAGCAGTAGTCCTGAAAAATCGAAGGCTACCGGTCAGGCACTATACCTCAACCCGCATCGTGTGTATGGCAGCTTTGCCGAGATGATACAAAAGGAGCGAGACCTCCCGGGGGATTTGCGAATGGATTTCGTCTCTATTGTCACGCCGAATCACATGCACTTTGCTCCAGCCAAGATGGCGTTGGAAAGTGGCTTTCATGTGATTATCGACAAGCCTCTGGCATTCAATCTCACCGAAGCGAAGGCTTTGAAGAAACTTGTAGAAAAAACGCAACTCGTTTTTGCTCTTACCCACACCTATACAGGCTATCCGATGGTGAAAGAAGCTCGCAATATGGTAATCACGGGAGAGATTGGGAAAGTAAGGAAGGTGTATGTTGAATATCCCCAAGGCTGGCTTGCTACATTCCTTGAAAATACCGGTCAAAAGCAAGCGAGTTGGCGAACCGATCCGTCAAAGTCAGGCGCGGGTGGAGCCATTGGGGATATTGGAACTCACGCGGCAAATCTTGCCGAGTATATCACCGGCTCCAATATCAGTGAAGTCTGTGCGATGCTGAATATTGTAGTAAAAGGCCGTCAGTTGGATGATGACAGTTCCATGCTGCTCAAGTTTGAGAATGGTTCAACTGGAATTCTGCTGGCGACCCAAGTGGCCGCTGGTGACGAAAACAATTTGAACATCCGGGTATACGGCGAAAAGGGTGGCCTTGAGTGGAAACAGGAAGAGCCCAATACGTTAATCCTAAAATGGCTCGACAAGCCCAGGGAAATTTATCGCGCAGGATGGGGATATCTTTCTGAGTCAGCAAAGAAAAACACCCGAACACCAAATGGCCACCCGGAAGGATACCTGGAGGCATTTGCTAACCTTTATATGAATTTTGCAAAAGCTGTTCGCGACTATAAACCCGGTAAAAAAATAGACCCGGCCAAGTACGATTTTCCAGACGTGGAAGACGGTGTTAGAGGATTGGCATTTGTGGATACAGTAATCAAGTCTTCCAGGTCTAGCCAGAAATGGACGAAAGTAAAAATTTAGGCAATAGGTATCGAATTGAAACTAAGATTCATGAAGCACAACTAACCTCCGCATGAAGAACATCAAAGGCCCGGCCATATTTCTTGCACAGTTCATGAGGGATGAACCTCCCTTCAATAATCTTAAATCTATTTGCAAGTGGGCTGCTTCGCTTGGGTATATTGGCGTTCAGATACCCACCTGGGACAGTCGCTGCATTGATTTGAAAAAAGCATCAGAGAGCAAGGATTATTGTGATGAATTGAAAAACACAGTAGAATCCTGCGGCGTACAAATTACTGAATTATCCACTCACCTCCAGGGCCAATTGGTGGCTGTTCATCCAGCGTACAATGAAATGTTTGATGGCTTTGCTCCCAAATCGGTACACGGGAAGCCCAAGGAACGGACCGCCTGGGCCGTTGACCAGTTGAAGTATGCAGCAAAGGCAAGCAAGAATCTTGGATTGAATGCGCATGCCACGTTTTCAGGAGCCCTCATGTGGCATACCGTTTACCCCTGGCCGCAACGTCCGGCTGGATTGGTGGACGATGGATTTAAGGAGCTCGCAAAGCGATGGTTGCCTATCCTGAATGCGTTTGACAAGAATGGCGTGGATCTTTGTTACGAAATCCACCCAGGCGAGGACCTGCACGATGGTATCACGTTTGAGAGATTTTGGGAAGCCACCGGTAAACATAAACGCTGCAACATTCTTTATGACCCCAGCCACTTTGTATTGCAGCAACTTGACTACCTTCAATATCTTGATTTCTACCACTCGTTCATCAGGATGTTTCATGTAAAAGATGCGGAATTTAATCCAACAGGGAGGAGCGGGGTGTACGGGGGTTACCAGGGATGGGTGGATCGGCCGGGTCGGTTCCGGTCGTTGGGTGATGGACAGGTGGATTTTAAATCGATCTTTTCAAAACTGGCACAGTACGATTATGATGGTTGGGCCGTGCTGGAGTGGGAGTGTTGCATCAAGCATCCGGAGCAAGGAGCGGCTGAAGGTGCACCGTTTATTAAAAGTCATATGATCCAGGTAACTGAGAAAGCATTTGATGACTTTGCATCTACAGGAAAAAACATTAAACTCAACAAAAAAATACTGGGTATCTAAACTTATAACGATGAAGAAAATTATTTATGCTGTACGCCTTTTTGCATTTGCTGTTCTGGTGACTGCGTGTGGAGGAAAAAAGGAAAGCTCAAATGCAGAAGAGTATGTAGCCAATGAAAGTAAATTGGAAGCACCGGCTTCTGTGGATGTCATCGCACAAGGGGAAGCCCTCGTGAAATCAAGCGATTGTAAGACCTGCCATCATTCCGTCAATAAGATAATAGGTCCTTCCCATACAGACGTAGCAAAGAAATATGAGTTTACCGCGTCCAATGTGAAAATGCTGGCTGATAAGATCATTAAGGGCGGAGTCGGTGTCTGGGGTGAGGTGCCTATGAATGCCCATCCTGACCTATCACAAGCCGATGCCGAAAAGATGGCAAGATATGTGTTGTCGCTGGATGGTGAAAAGGAACATTAAATCAAATCTTAAATGGAGGTCATATGAAAATGAGAAAAATGATTTTACTGGGATGTATTTTGATCGGCGGATTGAACTCGTTTGCGCAGTCGGCTGCGTCAAATACCCTCACTGACAATGAAAAGAAGGCGGGTTGGAAACTTCTGTTTGATGGCCAAACGCTTTCGGGATGGCATAACTATAAGAGTGACAAAATCGGCCCCGCGTGGAAAATCAGTGAGGGAGCGTTATATCTTGATGCTTCTAATAAAAAGGACTGGCAGACAATGGGTGGCGGGGACCTCATCACAAAGGATGAATTCGAAAACTATGAGTTCAGCGTAGACTGGAAAATAGAACCCTGCGGCAATAGCGGAATTATTTTTAATGTAGTGGAAGATCCTAAATACGACTACGTTTGGAAGACAGGTCCTGAAATGCAAGTGTTGGATAATGCATGTCATCCCGATGCGAAGATTGTCAAACACCGCGCCGGTAACTTGTATGATCTGATAGCTAGCAAAAAGGAATCCGTTCACTCCGCGGGAGAATGGAACACGGCTAAAATCATTTCTAATAAAGGCCATCTCGAACTGTGGCTGAATGACGTAAAGCAGGTGGAGACTGAAATGTTTACACCGGAATGGGAGGCCATGGTTAAGGAAAGTAAATTCAAGACAGCAGCCGATTTTGGCAAGGCCAGGAAAGGTCATATTGCCTTACAGGATCATGGCAACCAGGTCTGGTATAAAAACATTAAAATCAGGGAGTTGAAGTAACAAATCTGCAAGCCTGCTACTGTAAAGCTTATTTTGAGGACAAACCGGTTATGCTCATCAGTATTTTTGAAAATGAAAATGTGAAGTGCGAATTGGACGACAGCCTGCCACTGCTGCGTCATCGCTGGCTAAAAGAACCTTCAGGAGAAGATTTCAAATACAATCTTCACCGGATTCAGGAGGAATATCTCCAACTGAAGAAGTCATACAACAATCTGGCTTGGATGGCCGATGCGGAGTTGCTGGGTGAATTGGACGAAGACGTGGAAGCCTGGTTGGTAAATGTGTGGGAAGATTTGCTCTTTAATAAGGCGGGGGTGCGTATCCACGCGGTCATACTGGGGGCTAGTATTTTTGCTGATTACCCGATGGAAAAATTTAAACTGGATGCAGAAGAAAAATATAAGCTAAAGAACATTCATCTTGGGGTTTTCTCAAATGAAAAGGAGGCCTACGACTGGATCAAACAACAACAATCAACAACACCATGAACCGAAGAAAATTTATTCAAACAAGCACGTTAGCAGTAGCTGGAACGGCAACATTCACAAGCATGGCATTCCCTTCACCTGCCAACCGTAAAATTGGAATTCAACTATATACGCTCCGCGATGTTATCTCTAAGGATGCAAAAGGGGTACTGAAGCAATTGGCTGACCTGGGATATCAGGAACTAGAAACGTTTGGGTACAACGATGGTATGTTGTTTGGTATGAAGGCGAAGGAATTTGGTGACTATGTAAAAAGCCTCGGGATGAGCGTACCGAGCGGTCATTATTCGTTGGGAAAATCTGAGCGATCAAAAGCCAGGAAAGGTACCATCCTGAATGATTGGGAACGTGCGGTAACGGATGCAAAAGAAGTAGGGCAGGAGTATATGGTGCTGGCCCATCTGGCTGACGATGAACGGAAAACACTCGACGATTACAAATTTGTTTGCGAGAAACTAAATACGGCCGGAGAACTTTGTAAAAAGAATGGCCTTCGCATGAATTATCACAATCATGCCTTTGAGTTTGATAAGATTGGCGACCAATTGCCGTATGATTTCATGCTTTCTGAACTTGACCCCAAACTGGTTGGTATGGAAATGGATATGTATTGGACCACCTTTGCGGAAAGGAATCCCGTGGATTACTTCGAAAAATACCCGGGCCGCTTTGAACAATGGCACTTGAAGGACATGGATAAGACGGATCGCAAAAAAAATGCAGATCTCGGCACCGGCTCCATCGATTTCAAGAAATTACTTTCGTATGCATCATTGGCGGGATTGAAACACGCCTACCTGGAGCATGACTCTTTTCCAAAATCATCGTGGGAAAGTGTGAAGGCTGACGTTATCTATGCCAAGACGCTTTAAATCACAGCGCTGGCTCCTGTTGGCTTAGACAATGAAAACTGCCAAGGCCCCAAATTATATCTACCGAGTCGATGCCAATGACTTCGTGCTGGGGAAAGGCTTGTACCAGAATCTGTAAAGCCCTGTGGTCATTTTCGCACCGGTAGGTAGGCATGATCACATGCTGATTGCAGATGTAAAAGTTAGCGTAGGATGCAGGTAGCCGTTGGTCTTCATACATAACAGGTGTTGGCATTGGCAGCTCAATGATATTTAGGGATTTGCCATTCAACAGACGAATGACCTTCAGCGTCTTCATATTTTTCTGTAGTACCTCGTAATTTTCATCAGACTTATTCTCCTCAACAACCGTCACCACAGTATCGGTATTGACAAATCGGGTGATGTCATCGATATGTCCGTCTGTATCATCTCCGATAATTCCATCACCAAGCCAAAGGACCTGTTCAACGCCGTAATAATTGATGAGATATTCTTCTATCTGCTCTTTTGTAAGTCCTGGATTGCGGTTCTTATTCAAGAGACAAGCGGTTGTTGTGAGAACGGTGCCAGCTCCATTGAAATCGACCGATCCTCCTTCCATGATTAAATCAGGATTGAATACCTGAAGTTTGAGATCGGTACCAATCCGCGTTGGAATAACATCGTCTAAGTCATAGGGAGGATATTTCTCACCCCAGGCATTGTAACCCCAATCAACGATAGCCTTCTTTTTTTCTTTCTTGTTAATAAGAAAAGCCGGACCATGGTCGCGACACCAGGCATCATTGGTTGGGTTAAAATGAAATTGGATGACGGAGAGATTGACACCAGCCCGGGATAAGTGCTCAAGAGCTTTTGATTTCATCACGGTATCCGCCACGTTAATATGTACGTGTTCGGATTGTGCTAAAACTTTTACAAAGAATGAGTACGCAGGATAAATGCTTTCGATTTTACCCGGCCATGAAGCCTCCTTGTGAGGCCAGCTTAACCATGTTGCAGTGTGCTTTTCAAACTCGGCAGGAAAATGAAAACCGAGTTGCTTCGGTGTTTGAGTCATGTCTACTTTCTACTTTCTACTTTCTACTTTCTACT
>JANYKP010000373.1 GCA_025358195.1 Cyclobacteriaceae bacterium | reverse complement strand
GGCATTTCCCTCTTGCACTAAATAATCATTCAGATCGAGATTAAGTTGAGCCTTGGAGGTATTGTTGAGGTAAATGGGCCGCTCCCAATTGTTGGTTGCCAGCAGGTCGAGGAAGGCAAGATCCTTCTTCTCCAAGGCACTTCCACGCAACCGTATCTTCATCTGATCCACCACCAGGCTATCCATGCCTTTGGGTATAAGCCCTTTTGCAATCACTTCTTCTTTATTGATGTCGAGCGTAAAGACTTTGCTCGGTACGATGTTCGTGCGTTCGGTGCGAAGGCCCGCATAATTTTTCTTCAACAAGCCCAGGAACTGGTGTAAATCAATGCTGGGGATCTTAAGATCCTGGAAATACAACACATCATTAAAGCCCCCTTGCCGATAGTGATCCAGGGTGAGCGTGTACTTAAAAGGCTCCGACTTATTCACTTTCTGCATCGACTGTTCAATGTACCAATCCGTGTTGTAATAGCTGAATACCACTACGCGCACATCGTCACGGTGACCCTCGACCTCCTGTGCATACCAAAGCATGAAGGTGTCATTGTCGCCGCCGGTGTAAAGGATTGCGTTAGGGTCGCAAGAGGAAAGGTAATTCTTACCGGAATCGACAGAGAAGAAACGCTCGGAGCGGCTGTGGTCGTCCCAGCCGGCAACACCCATGAGCAGTGGAGCAGATAGACAAAGCAGGGTAGCAGCAACGGCGCTGGTCTTCACATTTTTTAAGAATCGATTAAAGAACTCCACGATACCAATGACTGCAAACCCAATCCAAAAAGTAAAGGCGTAGGTTGAACCGGAATAAATGTAGTCACGTTCACGCGGTTCCTGTGGAGGTGAGTTCAGATACACCACGATGGCTACGCCGGTCATGACAAATAAAAGCCCTACAACTGCAAAGTTCTTCGTGTCTTTCACAAATTGATAAAACATACCGAACAGACCCAGCACGAAGGGTATCATAAAAAAATTATTCCGGGCCTTGTTATTCGCCAACTCCTGCGGCAGCTTTTCAAACCAGCCGTTGGGTCCAAGCCAGTCGGCGCCCTGGATGTCACTTTCCCGGCCGGCAAAATTCCACATAAAATATCGCATGTACATGTGTCCGATTTGCTGACGGAACATGTAAAATAAATTTTGACCGAACGTCGGTCTTTCCCCTTCTTTCAAACCAATGATCTCTTTGTAGGAATCTTTATACTCCGGGTTCCAGGCGCGTGGTAGAATTGTTTCTTGTCCTGGCTCGTAAATGTATTCCAGTTTGTGGTCGGTGATTTCATATTTGTCCTTGCCTTTTGTGTACACGGCGGCTCCGTCCTTGTAGTCGATGATCCTGGCCGTGAAATAAGGACCGTACAGCAACGGGCGGCTGCCATACTGTTCACGCTTCAGGTAACGAACAAACGACATGACATCTTTCGGCGCATTCTCATTGATAGGCGTGTCGAAATTAGATCGGATAACAATCGTTGTGTAAGATCCATAACCGATCAGTATAAAAGCCGTTGACAACAAAAAAGTATTCAGTACAGGTTTATTGTTTTGCTGTGAATAGCGGATACCAAAGGTCAATCCTCCAATTAATAAAAGGCAAAAGAAAATAACACCGGATCCGAACGGGAGTCCTAGGTTGTTAACAAAAAATAATTCAAAGTTACCTGCCAGGGTGGGTAGACCGGGCACAATGATGTCGTTAATGAACAAGACCAGTCCACCGCTTACGCCAAGTGCTGCAATAATGCCCCATTGTGAGGGCTTATATTTTTTAAAGTAATAAATCAGCGCTAATGCTGGAATGGTTACCAGGTTCAACATGTGTATACCGATGGATAAGCCTACGATGTAGGCAATGAAAACAAGCCACCGGTTGGCAGCGCTATCATCTTCGATTACTTCCCATTTCAGAATGCCCCACACCACAAATGCAGTGAAAAATGCCGACATGGCGTAGACTTCAGCTTCGACTGCAGAGAACCAAAACGAATCGGAAAAAGTATAAGCCAGCGAGCCGACCAACCCAGCGCCCATCAGGGTCCAGATCTGGCCTTCAGTAAGCTCCGAATCCTTCTTCACACCCATGATCTTTCTGCCAAAGAGGGTGATGGACCAGAAGAGGAAGAGAATGGTGAAGGCACTTGCCAGCACGCTCATGAAGTTGATCCAGTAGGCCACCTTGGTCACGTCGCCCAAGGCAAGGAAGGAAAACATTCTGCCCAGAAGCATGAAAAGTGGGGCTCCAGGAGGATGTGAAACCTCAAGTTTGTACGCCACGGCAATAAATTCGCCACAATCCCAGTAGCTGGCAGTTTCTTCAAACGTAAGCCAGTACGTCAACAAGGCGATTGTAAATGCGAACCATCCGGTGATATTATTGGTCTTTTGGAAACTCATGTAGTGGTTGTCAAAAACTTGAAGGGGCGAAAATAAGGAATAGTCGATAGTCCATAGCCAATCATCCTTAGTTTTTATAGAGGACACCTCTTTACCTTAGCGGAATGGAGCCCATTCCCTTTTTATCGTTGACGCCCCAGCACGACCTTATTCGTAAAGAATTGGAAAAGAGTTTCAAAAAAGTGATCGGTGGTCAACATTTCGTTTTAGGAGAGGAGGTGGCAGCATTTGAAAAGGAATTTGCAACCTATTCAGGAGTACGTCATTGCATTACGGTAGCAAACGGACTGGATGCCCTTTATATTTCGTTGAAAGTTTTAGGTGTAGGTCAAGGAGATGAGGTAATCGTACCTGCATTTACGTGCGCTCCTACCTGGATGGCCGTGAATCGCTCAGGTGCCACCATCGTTGCCGTGGAGGTTGATGAGAAATCATTTAACATGGATGTAACTAAAATTGGTCGGGCCGTGACATCAAAAACAAAGGCCATCGTCCCGGTCAATTTGTTTGGACGACCAGCAGCTCTTTTTGAAATGCTGGCCGTAGCCAAAGAGAAAAATATTTTTGTGGTGGAAGATAATGCCCAGGGACATGGAGCGAATGTCGGGGGAAAGAAGACGGGAAGTTTTGGTTTTATCAACGCAACCAGTTTTTATCCGACCAAGAACCTGGGGGCCCTCGGAGATGGAGGTGCCATTACAACGGACGATAACGCTTTGGCAGAAAAAGCCAGACAACTTCGGAATTATGGTTCGTCTATCCGGTTTCATCACGATGCAATTGGTGTCAATTCGCGACTGGATGAATTGCAAGCGGCATTTCTCCGAATTAAATTGACCTATTTGGATGAATGGAACGAGCAGCGTAGAAAACTTGCCCTTCGTCTGCAGAAACTGCTCGAGGGGGTGGGGGATTTGAAATTGCCGAGGGATGAAAAAGGTGCCCATTCGGTGTACCACTTGTTTGTCGTGAGCACGAGCCGCCGGGATCAACTGCGGGAATTTCTACGACAACGAGGTGTCGAAACTGACATCCATTATCCACTGCCGCCACATTTGCAAAAGGCGTATGCTCACCTGGGTTTTAAAACAGGAAGTTTTCCGATCACAGAAAATATTTGTAAAACAATTTTAAGCCTGCCCCTCTGGCCTGGAATGACTGAACAGCAAGTCGATTATGTTGGGGATTGTGTAAAGAATTTTTTTCGTGAGTTATAGCCACAGATTGCACCGATTACCACAGAAAGAAATCCATGTCTTCCGTGATCAATACACATGTAGAACAGTAGCCAACAGAAAGATGGGTACATAAAACCCAGGCACGATTCGTCAGGCAGGTCTCATTCCTAAGATTTTTTTTGTTAGATACAGCCACAGATTGCAGAGATTACCACAGAAGGAAATCCATGCCTTACCTGATCAGTCAGGCAGATCTCATTCTAAGAATTTTTTTTGTTTGTTACGGCCACGGATTGCACAGATTAACACAGAAGAAATCCATGCCTTCCGTGATCAATACACAATGATGTAGAACAGTAGCCACAAAAGAAAAATGGGTACATAAAACCCAAGCATGATTCGCCAGGCAGATCTCATTCTAAGAATTTTTTTTGTTACAGCCACGGATTGCACAGATTACCACAGAAGAAATCCATGCCTTTCGTGATCAATACACAATGATGTAGAACAGTAGCCACAAAAGAAAAATGGGTACATAAAACCCAAGCACGATTCGCCAGGCAGGTCTCATTCCTCTTTTTGCAAAATGTTGAATACCCAGTGCCACCACATACCAATAAAACAATTCAAATAAATTCAGTGCTTTGAATGGATATGCATAACGTGTGGGTAAATCCTGGTAGTCTACAAGGTTCATGACAGAAAACGGATAGAATGCCTGGATGTCATAGTAATTCGGATCGGATTGGAAAACCAAAAACCAGACAACCTTTATCACTTCCGGAACAAGGAAAACAAACTCCGCCACTAACACAATGCCCCAGCACTGGGAGAAAGTGACGCGGTAACCGAACATAAAACACCCTATCCAGATGACAAAGCCCAACGTCGTAAACTTCCAGGAATAGATAAGGGGAATGGAAATATATTGGAGAGCACTTCGCAAGTGGAGAAATGACCCTGCCGGCTGATCTGCCAGGAACTCAAAAGCCGCGGTTCCGTCTTCTATCATGGATTTCTTAATAAACAGCACCGCCAATGTGGCCAGGCATATAAGAATGAATGTTTGACGCTTCGGTGTTGAGAAAATTGATTTCTCTTCGGCTGAAATTTCCATACTGATTTACTGACGTCTGCGTATTACTTTTGCGATTGTGAAATATAGGGGGAAAATCTTGTTTGCGCTTTTACTGGGATGTATTTCCTTGTCAGCCGCCGCTCAGGCCCGGAAAGACACGACTATCATTTTGATTTCAGACATTACGGTGCAGTTGGAAGCAACTGATGCGTTGAACGATCTTTACAATTTTAAGTTTGAAAAGGCCGAGAAGCAATTCCGATGGTTTAAACAAAAGTATGCCTGGCACCCGCTTCCCTATTTTTTGCTGGGCCTCAGCGAGTGGTGGAAAATTATGCCCAGCACCAATGACCGTTCACACGATGAACGATTCCTGGCATACATGGATAGCGCCATCCTGGTGGCGGAGCATCTTCACGATAAAAATCCCGAGTACCGGACCGAGGCAGCATTTTTTCTGGCAGCGGCGTATGGATTCAAGGGAGAACTTTACTCGGATGAAGATCGCAAAGAGTGGCGAAAGGCTGCGATTGCAGGGAAGAGAGCGCTGAATTATCTCGAAGAGTGCAAGGAAAAAAATTACTTAAGCCCGGAGTTGCTCTTTGGCGATGCGCTGTACAATTATTTTTCAGTGTGGGTCCGCGAGAATTATCCTGCCCTGAAACCGATTTTATGGTTTTTCCCGAAAGGAGACAAAGCGCTTGGGCTCCAGCAGCTCAAGGAAGTCTCTTACAACGCGTTTTATACTCGTACGGAAGCAATGGTTTGGCTTATGCGGATCTGGAACAGCTATGAAAACAAGAATGAACAGGCGCATCAATTGGCGGAATACCTTCACCAAACGTATCCAGACAATCCCTACTTCCATCGTTACTATGCGCGTATGCTTTATGCACGAGGTCTTTACACGGAGATGGAGCGTGAATCCAAAGAGATTTTGGCAAGAATTGACAGTGGAAGGATTGGATATGAAGCCACGAGCGGTCGATACGCGGCCTTCTTTCTGGGGCAGCTTGGAGAGACGCGGAGACAGCCGGAAGAAGCAAAAAAATATTACCAGTTTGCTATACGGTATGCGGAGCAAAGTGGGGCAACGGATTCTGGTTATTATCTTTACTCATTAATAGCCTTGGGAGAAATTGCCCAGAAGCAGGGAAACAAGGCAGAAGCCCGCAAGTATTTTAACGAAGTAAAAAGCAAGGCAGCCAGGAAGGATGAGGCCTTCAAGGATGCGAAACGAAGGCTGAAGAACATGGAAAAAGGTGATTAATTATAAAAACATATGGCAAAACGAGCATTAATTACAGGGGTAACAGGACAAGACGGAGCCTATTTGAGTGAATTACTGCTCTCGAAGGGATATGAAATTCATGGTATAAAACGCCGGTCATCCATGATCAACACGGCCAGGATTGATCATCTCTATCAGGATCCGCATGAACGGAATTCGCGGTTTCATTTGCATTATGGTGATTTGACGGATGCTATGAATATCACCCGCATCATCCAGGAAGTGCAACCCGATGAGATTTATAATCTGGGGGCCATGAGTCATGTAAAAGTTTCATTCGAAGAACCGGAATATACGGCCAACGCCGATGGAGTGGGGACATTGAGAATATTGGAAGCCATCCGTTTGCTGGGCCTTGTGGAAAAGACAAAATTTTATCAGGCGAGCAGTTCAGAATTGTATGGATTAGTACAACAGATTCCGCAAAATGAAAAGACTCCTTTTTATCCACGATCACCTTACGGAGTGGCCAAGTTGTATGCCTATTGGATAACAGTAAACTACCGGGAAGCGTACAACATGTTTGCGGTTAACGGCATTTTATTCAACCACGAAAGTCCATTGCGGGGTGAGACTTTTGTTACGCGCAAAATCACACGCGGAGTGGCACAAATTGCTCTGGGGTTGCAAGAGAAAATATTTATTGGCAACCTTAACGCGGAGCGTGACTGGGGTCACGCAAAAGATTACGTGGAGGCCATGTGGAGAATGGTGCAGCAATCAGTGCCGGAAGACTTTGTGATTGCTACAGGCAAGACCACCTCGGTCCGCGATTTCTGCGCAATGGCGTTTGAAGCTGCCGGGATCATCATTTCATTTAGTGGAAAGGACCAAAAGGAAGTGGGGGTCGTAGAGCGGGTAAATAATAAAGATTGCAAGATTAAGCCAGGCCAAACCGTGGTTGCAGTAGATGCAAGGTATTACCGCCCCACGGAGGTAGATCTTCTGATAGGTGACGCCACCAAAGCGAAAGAAAAACTTGGCTGGCAGCCGAGTTATACCTTGGCGGCGTTGGTAAACGAGATGGTGACCAAGGATATCGAAGTATTTCGTAGGGATATATTGTTAAAAGAAGGTGGTTTCACTGTCATTCGTGGAACCGAGTCATGAACAATCAATCAAAGATTTTTATTGCGGGGCACAGGGGTATGGTGGGCTCTGCTATTGTCCGAAAATTGGAACAAAAAGGTTATAAAAATCTTGTCGTGCGTACGTCCAAAGAGCTCGATCTCCGCGATCAGCAGAAGGTGGAGGAATTTTTCCAACAGGAGAAACCCGAGTACGTTTTTCTGGCGGCGGCCAGGGTGGGTGGAATTGTTGCTAACAATACATTCCGGGCTGAGTTCCTGTACGACAACCTGACCATCCAGGGCAATGTCATACATCAATCCTATAAAGCCGGTGTCAAGAAACTGCTCTTCCTCGGAAGTTCGTGTATTTATCCAAAGATGGCCCCTCAGCCATTGAAAGAAGAATTTTTGCTATCCGGATTATTGGAACCAACCAACGAGCCGTATGCCGTTGCAAAAATTGCAGGTATCAAAATGTGCGATGCCTACCGGAATCAGTATGGCTGCAATTTTATTTCTGCCATGCCCACCAATTTATATGGACCAAACGATAATTATGATTTACAGACCTCGCATGTGATTCCCGCATTGCTCCGTAAATTCCATGAGGCTAAATTTAATCATGAACATGCAGTGAGCGTTTGGGGTACCGGCAAACCCATGAGAGAATTTATGCATGTGGATGATTTGGCAGAAGCGTGTCTTTTCCTCATGGAAAAGTTTAATGAACCAGGATTCATTAACGTTGGTACGGGCACGGACCAGACGATTAAAGCATTGGCCGAATTGATTTTGAAGGTAGTTGACTATACCGGCCGGATAGAATTTGACAGATCGAAGCCGGATGGTACGCCGCGGAAATTGATGGATGTATCCAAAATCCGAAAACTTGGCTGGCGGCATAAAATTGAACTGGAAGATGGACTTCGGACTGTTTATAAAGACGTAGTATCTTCTCTTCAAAACTAGTTTCAATTGGAACTACGAGATTTCATC
>JANYKP010000369.1 GCA_025358195.1 Cyclobacteriaceae bacterium | reverse complement strand
ATTCCGGGAAGCCGGTTTGTTGAGGTTGGCAAAGTAGTAGGTATCAAAATAACCTGAGTACGTGAACGTTCCCTTATCCTCCTTCACCTCTTCCTCGGTTGCTTGTGCTTTTTCTCCTGCCGTAATGATCGGTTCCTCCTTCATTATTACAGGTTTTTTGTCATTCGATGCCATCAGGGTTTCCTGGTCTTGGCCAAAGGAATCTATATTGAATGCGCTGAACACCACGATAATGATGGGTTTTGAAAGTTGCAGTCTTAGATTTTTCATAATTTTGAATGTGTTTTAATTAACAATAAGCTAGAGTGGTCCCGGTAAGGGTATCTCACACCCTCCGGGACGCTTTAGTGATCATCAAACGGCTTCCTTCATTACCGACAAATTGAAAGTCGGAACATTTTCACCGTGCTGACTGTAGTCGGATCCAACCTTTTTTTCTTCCGTGCTGATGGTCATTGGTGAAAGCAGATCGGTTATTTTCAAAATAACGAATGAGCCAACGAAGATGAAGACGATGGCAAGGCCTAGCGCAATCAGGTGAACCTTGAAAAGAGTAAATTCTCCAAATAAAAGTCCATTCCCTGTGGTGTTAGCAGCGTTGACGGCCGTATTGGCAAGAAAGCCAGTCATTAACATTCCGACGGCGCCACCCACGCCGTGACAGGGGAACACATCCAGTGTGTCTTCCAGGGAAGTCTTGGATTTCCAGCTGACAACCACATTGCTGATCAGTGCTGCAACGGTACCGATGAAAAGACTGGAGGGTATAGTAACAAAACCTGCAGCAGGCGTGATGGCTACGAGCCCCACTACAGCGCCTATGCAAAAACCAAGTGCTGAAGGTTTCTTTCCGCGCACCACATCGAACAACACCCAACACAGTCCTGCCGCGGCAGATGCAGTGTTGGTGGTAGCAAACGCTGAGGCGGCTAAAGGTCCGGCACCCAACGCACTACCGGCATTGAATCCAAACCAGCCGAACCATAGCAGGCCGGTGCCAAGCAACACGAAGGGAATATTGGCGGGCGCTATCGCAACTTTCACTTCGGACTTATTCCGGAGATACATGGAGGCGGCAAGGGCAGCGAAACCTGCCGACATGTGCACCACCGTGCCCCCGGCAAAATCAAGGACCCCTAATTTGAAAAGGAATCCGTCCGGATGCCAGGTCATATGTGCCAATGGGGCATAGATCAATAGCGAGAAAAGTATAAGGAATATCATGTACGACTTGAAGCGAACACGTTCAGCGAATGTTCCCGTGATCAAGGCAGGTGTGATGATGGCGAATTTAAGCTGGAACAAAGCGAACAATACCAAGGGTATCGTAGGTGCCAGGGTCCAGGGTTTACCATCCAACACATGACTGAACATAAAGAATGTGGCTGGGTTACCGATAAAGCCTCCGATCGAGTCGCCAAAGGCAAGACTGAAGCCTACGACAATCCACAAAACACTTATTACACCCATGGCAATAAAACTTTGCAGCATGGTGGAGATAATGTTTTTGGTGTCGATCATTCCGCCATAGAAGTAGGCCAGTCCTGGCGTCATCAGCAGAACGAGGGCGGTCGCTGCTAACATCCAGGCCACATCGCCTGAATTGATGCCTTCCGTGACGATGGTGGTGGGCACTGCCGGCATAAACAGCGCCAGGACACTAATAGCGATGAGTAAGAGAAGATAGATGAGTGGTTTTTTCATAGTTCCGAGTGTTTAGGTTTATTACAATTCTTAACGATTACTTTATAAATATTTAAAATGTTAGTCACAAAAAGACCCTATTGTCAATAAAAATCACCGCATTCGATTTCATTAGGGTAAATTATGAACCTAAAAATCAAAAAATGAGCAGTAATTTTGAATTATAGGTTCATTTTTGAATCACAATTTCAAGAAACGTTACTTTTCAAGAAATCATTAGGTGTGTTTGAGCCACTCAACCTAAAGTGGCACTTCAAGCTGAAATAGTAAGACAACAAATCAGTTATTCAGCGGTTTCTCATCATCAACTAGACAGAATTTTCAGTTTCTTGCATAGATGTTCGTGCGTATGTTATTTTGCTTCCTCTTCGTGAGCTTTCTACCTCCTCTTGAGGCAACATCACAAGAGCTCATGAAGTATGATTTGTTTCAACTGGAGGGTGATGAATTATACTGGCGAAACACGTACGAATATTCTGGAACCGCTGATGATCTGCGTCCCCTGGTTGTTCAAATGCTGAAGTCTAAATTTTTTACATTCAATGTGATTCGCAATGAAATAGGCTACAATGGGGAAATCCGGCATTATGCAGTTGACTGCAAACGGTATGACAGAACGTATCTTAATACCCCCCGGATGTATTGGGATGGTGAATGGACTGGAAAGTTTAAAGTGGAAGTACTTCCGAACCAGTACCGGGTAACAGTATATGCTTTATATTTTGAAAAAATGGAACAGTCTGTGGGATACTATCGAAATGAAAAACCTGTCAAGGGTCGCTATATTGACGTCGTTACCCGGAAAAATAAGCAGGGTTTCCGAAAAAGTGAGTTTTCCAACCTTGAACTGATGAGCTTAAGCCTGAAAGACAATTTCGATATTAAGAACACATCGGAACACTAACTATCCCCGCAGCTTATCCAAAATCCGGTTCAGTTCCTGGGCTTCCGATTTTGAAATATTTTTCAACGTTGCCACCCATGATTCTGATTCCTTGTCAATCCGGGATAAAACATCGAGACCCTTTGCCGTGATGCTGATATCCACTTGCCTGCGGTTGTTCGCACACGTTTCACGTTTCACCAATCCTTTTTGTCTCAACTTTTCCACCAACCGGGTGGCATTGCTGCTTTTATCAATCATGCGGCACGTAACCTCCGCCAGCATAATTGGTTTCGGATGACTGCCACGTAAAATTCGTAAAACATTATACTGCTCGGGCGTGATGCCGTGTGGTTTAAGGCGTACCGCGTTGGTATTATATAACCAACTGCTGGTGAATAAGACGTTCACAGCAACTTTGTGAAACTCACTTTCAAATTTTTCCTGCTTAATATCTTGTTCCAGGGACATCGTATTGTAAAAGTAACAACAATTATTGTAGATACAATTTTTGGTTCTCCGATTGGTTTTTTGAAATGCTGGGGTGTATTTTCAAATGAAAATTGGGTGCCTTCAAATTGAACAAGTTGGACTAAAGTCCATGTGGAGCGGAGCTCAATTGCCACGGGTTTAAAACCCGTGGCAATTTTGAGATAATTTTAAAGGGCTTTAGCCAAACGAAATAGTTTGACTGCGACAATTTGAAATGCACCAAAAAATAGCATGATCAAGTTTACAGCAACCATATTGCGATTTGATAAGAAAGGTGAAAAGACCGGGTGGTCATACATTGAAATCAGTGCTGCACAAGCCAGGAAATTGAAGCCAGACAACAAAGTTTCATTTCGCGTGAAGGGCCATTTGGATCAGTACAGTTTTGAGAAACTTGCGCTGCTGCCAATGAGGGAAGGCAATTTCATATTTCCCGTGAATAGTTCAATCAGGAAATCCATTGGAAAAAAACACGGCGATAAAGTAACGGTCTCTCTTGAACCAGATGAACGAAAAATAACGCTTTCGAATGATTTAATGACATGCCTGGCCGAAGATCCCCAAGCCTTGACATTTTTTAGAACGTTGCCCAGGTCACACCAACTTTATTTTAGTAAGTGGATTGAGAGTGCGAAAACTTCGCATACTAAGACAAACCGTATTGTAATGGCTGTCGTAGCTCTCGGTAAGAAACAAGGTTACACTGAAATGATGCGGGCCAATAAAAGGAGTTGAGAAGTTGAGAATTTAGAAGTTGAGAATAGGGGAGTTGACGGGCCTGCGGTTTATGCAATTAAGAGTAAGAAAATTGTCCATCTTTATAAAGATATCCCATGAAGGAAAAACTTAGAAGCCAAGGCTGGTTTGGTAAAACAGGTAAAGATGGATTTATCTACCGTGCCTGGATGAAAAACCAGGGCTTCCCCGATCACGAGTTCCGGGGAAAACCTGTCATTGGAATTTGCAACACCTGGTCGGAACTCACTCCCTGCAATGCACACTTCCGCGAACTCGCTGAATCCGTCAAGCGAGGAGTTTCGGAAGCAGGCGGATTTCCTGTTGAGTTTCCCGTCATGTCATTGGGTGAAACGTTAATAAAGCCAACGGCCATGCTATACAGAAATCTGGCAAGCATGGATGTGGAAGAATCCATTCGCGCGAATCCCATCGATGGCGTCGTCTTGCTTTGCGGATGTGATAAAACGACACCTTCGCTTGTGATGGGTGCGTGTAGCGTAGATATTCCTGCGTTGGTAGTTTCCGGTGGACCGATGCTAACAGGTAACTACAAGGGCCAGGACATTGGTACAAGTGATGTTTGGCGGTTTAATGACGCCGTTCGCGCCGGTGAAATGACACAGGATGAACTCACCGTAGCCGAAGCTTGCATGTGCCGCAGTCGTGGACATTGTGCGGTCATGGGAACTGCATCAACCATGGCATGTATGGTCGAGTCACTGGGTATCTCCCTTCCGGGGAATGCGGCCATCCCCGCGGCAGATTCAAGAAGGAAAGTATTGGCACAAATGTCAGGACAACGGATTGTTGAGATGGTAAGGGAGGATGTTCGTCTCTCAACTGTTTTGACGCGCAAAGCATTTGAAAATGCAATCATTGTGAATGCAGCGATCGGAGGATCTACCAATTTTATTATCCACCTGCTGGCAATTGCAGGAAGGATAGGTGTGCCCCTCTCCTTGCAGGATTTTGATACACTGTCGTCAAAAATTCCATTGGTCGCCAATCTTCAACCTTCCGGAAAGTATTTCATGGAAGATCTTTACTACGCGGGTGGGTTGCCTGCCTTGATGAAAGAGTTGAATGATTCACTGCATGGAAACTGCCCAACCGTCAATGGTAAAACACTAAAAGAAAACTATCAGGCGGCTGAATGTTACAATCGACAGGTGATCGCGACAGTGGATCAGCCTTTCAGTCCGTTCTCCGGGGTTGCAATTTTAAGGGGGAATCTTTGTGAAAATGGTGCCGTGATCAAACCTTCCGCTGCCAGTCCACACCTGATGAAACACACGGGCAAAGCGGTGGTGTTTGAAAATATTGAAGAGTACAAAAACACAATTGACAGTCCTGATCTGGAAATAGATGAGACGAGCATATTGGTTTTGAAAAATGTCGGCCCGATAGGCTATCCGGGAATGCCGGAAGTCGGCAACATGGCGATTCCAAAGAAATTATTGGCGAAAGGGATTCACGATATGGTGAGAATATCGGATGGACGAATGAGCGGCACCGGGTTCGGAACCGTGCTGGTGCACGCATCTCCGGAAGCTGCCACGGGTGGAAATTTTGCAGTCGTGGAAACCGGGGATGTGATTCGTCTGGACGTCGCCAACCGGTCGTTAATACTGGAAGTTTCAGACGAAGAACTTCAGAAACGGAAAAAAAACTGGAAACCTCTTCATAAGAAATATGATCGTGGCTATGTAAGCTTGTATCAGCAACATGTGGAACAGGCGCACCTTGGCGCGGATATGGATTATTTACTGGGCGGATCGGGTAGTGAGGTGACCAGGGATTCGCATTGAAAGAGTTTAGGTGTTAAAGTGTTTACGTTTGATCCAGCACAAAAACTTTAACACGTAAACACATTAGCACCTAAACACATTTATAGATGCAGAAAACTTTTCAAAATAAAGTAGCCATCGTAACCGGCGCCGGCCAGGGGATTGGACGGGAGATCTGCCGACAACTGGCGAGGCAGGGGGCCAGCGTGGTGCTTAACGATGTTGAGGAATCATTGGCTGAGGCTTCCGCAAATGCCATCCGCGGTGAAAAAGGCAATTGCATCTCTTTTGCAGGAGACGCTTCCGATGTTCCCTTCATTCAACGAATGGTGGATGAGACCGTTCGGCACTTTGGCAAGCTGGATATTATTGTTGCCAATGCGGGCATTACACTTTTTGGAGATTTTCTCGATTACAAACCGGAAGACTTCTACTCTGTAATGAAGGTTAATCTCGGCGGTAGTTTTTTTCTTGCTCAAGCTGCAGCGAATCAGATGAAAAACCAGGGCACGGGCGGAAGCATGCTCTTCATGTCCTCGGTTACCGGCCATCAGGCTCATAAAAATCTTTCAGCGTACGGCATGAGTAAGGCGGCGCTAGAGATGCTGGCAAAAACGCTGGTGGTTGAACTCTCTCCGTATAGAATTACCGTGAATGCGATCGCCCCCGGTGCAACGCTCACGGAGCGAACCGGTAATGATCCGGCCTATGAAAAAACATGGTCCGCTATAACACCCATCGGCAAACCGGCGAGTACCGAAGACATTGCAAATGCTGCCCTGTTCCTCGTATCACCCCAAGCTGGCCACATTACAGGACAAACGCTGGTAATCGACGGTGGATGGACCAGTGTAAGCCCATCCCCGTATTGATCAGGATTTGATCAGGATTAAAGGTTCTTGCGTTCATAAAAAATAAGAGCGGTTCGCGACTGTAAATCCTGAAAATCCTCCAATCCTTAAATCCTGATCCTGTTTGTTTTTAAGATACCGATCGGTACCTTTGAGGGTGCGCCAGCCTGAAATCACAAAAGCAGCAATTTTGAAGCAATCGGGTAGCTTGTTTAACACGCAGGGCTACAAGGCTACCTCGATTAGCGACATTACGACCGCAACGGGATTGACCAAAGGAGCTATCTACCGGCACTTCAAGAACAAGAATCAATTGGAGAAAGCAGCTCTCCTTCATCTTTCTCAAATAATGTTTGACAAGATCCGTGAACGCATCAAAGCACAACCCACCGCTTCCGGAAAATTGAAAGCGCTTTTCAGTTTTTTCGAGACGTACATTAGTAACCCGCCGGTGAAAGGTGGATGCCCCTTGTTGAATGCATCCACCGAAGCGGACGATTCCCACCCGGTATTGCGCAAACAGGCGGTAGTGATCCTTGATATGCTCCGCGACGCTGTTGTCAGACTTCTGGACAACGGGATCAAGTACGGTCAGTTGAAACCCAGCATTCAAAAAGAATATTATGCCTCCGTCATCATCGCCATGCTGGAGGGCGCCATCATGATGAGCAAATTGCGAGGCAACAACGCAGACATTAAGATGACGATCCGGCACCTGGATGGTATTGTACATGAAATGGAAGTCTAAATTTTTTTAACCATACAGATACCGATCGGTATCTAAAAGAATAATGTTATGAAAAAAATCTTCGCCCGCATCATTGGAATGTACTTCAACCTGCTCGTTTTCGTTTCGCCAAGTTCAGCGGGTCGAAAGGGTTTTTATCTTTTCTGTACGCCCCGGCGTGTTTCGTTGAAAGACCACCAGCGAAATTTTATGGATGCTGCTGAGAAGTCCAGCTTTGAATGCGAAGGCACGACCATCCAGGTCTATCGATGGGGAACGGGGGGAAAGAAAATTCTTTTTCTACACGGATGGCAAAGTCACAGCTTCCGCTGGAAAAATTATATTGAATCCTTTTCAAAAGAAGAATTCACCATGTATGCGCTGGATGCCCCCGGTCATGGTTTATCGAGTGGCACGTATTTGAATCTTCCGATTTACAGCAACGTCATTGAGTCTTTCCTGTATAGTATTGAGCCTGTCCATACGATCGTCGGTCATTCGCTGGGCAGTTTTGCGATACTCTATACACTCTTCCGGGTTCCATCATTAAGCGTCCAACAACTTGTTATTACCGGAACACCGGGCGAAGTCAAGGATTTTACGAAATTCTATCAGCAAATGCTCGGCCTGTCAACGAGGACGATGCGCGCCATTCATCAATCTTTTCTGCAAATTATTCATCACCTCCCTGAATACTATTCTGCGACCAGGTTTGCCAAAGCAATACAAATACCCATGCTTATCATTCACGATGAACACGATAATGAAACACCGCATCATCACGCATTGGAAATTCATGCTGTCGTGCAGAACTCACGAATGATCACTACCTCGGGGCTGGGTCATAATTTAAGGTCGGTGAAAGTGGTGAAGTACGTTACCGATTTTGTGACTCAATCCATTCCGGAAGTTTCACTTCTTTACATGAATTGATAATTCAGTTCAGTCAATAAGTAACTGAAAGATTCAGATGTTCACCACTTCCTTTTTTGGATGATTCTCCTGAGAGTCGAGAGTCTTATGCCATTCTCACCCATAAAAAGAAAAAAATTGAAAAATTGACAGTGTGTCAATGGCAAAATGGACGCGGCAACTGAATTTTTTTCAGTCAATGTTGATTTTTAGCTTATCAGATTAGCCGGGTCCTCCAGATTTCGATTGGAAAATGTCCAGATTAATACGTGACCGAAAGATTTAAACGTCCGCCGAGTCCTTTTTGGATTATTCTCATGAGTGTCGAAAGGCGTATGTCACTCGCATTATTTTCAATTCTTGAAATGTATGACTTCGTCGTCCCACACCTGGTTGCCAACTGTGTTTGCGTTAATTTTTTACGCTCTCTCATTTCTTGAATGAGGACCCCAAGTTTGAAAGCTTCAAAATCCTGTTCGTATGCGTTTCTTTTGGGAGTCCCTCTTTTCCCGTATTGCTGATCCAAATGATCGGCAAACGATGTCAAATTTTTATTTACTTTCCTTTTCATCGAAGTATTGCTTTTTCAATTTCACTGCCCGCTCAATCTCCTTCTTTGGTGTCTTTTGTGATTTCTTTTGAAATCCATTTAACAATACTATGAGTTGTCCCTCGTCGAAGAAGCTGAAAACACGGAAAATGTTATTACCTGCTTCGACCCGGATTTCATAAATCCCATCAGAGTCCTCTATGTGTTTAAAGAACTTAACAGGAACTCTGCTGACGGTTGCTATCAAGCCCAGCGTCCAGTTGAACTTAGCTTTAACGTCAGGCCGTAACGATTCAAAGAAGTCCAGATAGTACCGCTTGTAATAAAATATCTCTCTAACGAAGATTTTATCCACAGCAAAGTTAGCTAATTAGGCAACCATGGCCAAGTCGAAAAAAAATTAATTTTTTAGTCCCCCGGGGCTATACTACGGCTTTTTTGAATCGTTAGCCGCAGAAGGCTCGATAGGTTTTCATGACTGTTTCATTTGAAAACGAAACCATTCAACTTAAAAATCAGCTTGAAAATCGCGGATCAGGGCCATGCAGCATGGACTGACAAATTGATTCGGTGTAAACCGTCTTAGCTTGCCTCTACCAGTTTTTTTATTTCAACCAATATCGGATTCCATCCTTCACCATTATTGAAGGCCTCTTTATACCTCTTTTCACCATCCGCAACGATTGAATAATCGCCCTGTGTCACCGTAAATAGCGTCTTGCCGTTTTCCTCTTTTAGATCGTAGGTCACCGTCAGATAGTTTTCAGGAATGTCGGCGATGGTTGAATTCGGATCAATCGTGGTATAGGCTAAAGACTTCCCGGGTTTAATGTCGGCGATGGTTCCTTTAACAAACACCATTTCTTTTCCTTCCTGATTTCCTTTCCACAACAATGGACTACCGATTTTCCAGTCAGAGACTGTCTCGCAGCCAAACATGTATTTTTTTGTTTGTTGAGGATTTGTCAGGGCATCCCACACCTTGGCAGGTGATGCGTTGATGGTGATGGTGTTTTTGACAATTAGTTTTTTGTCCATGACGGGGTTGTTACTTAAGATTTTTTTATTGCCGTAAAGAAAATCTGCGTTACTGACAACCCTATGTCAGGAAGTATATCTTTTAATTCAATTGTGAATACTGAATGCCAATGTCGATCCCGATAGCGATCAGAAGAAGTTGAGTGGGTTTCACTTCAACATTCGCCATTCATCATTCTCCATTTTTACACTGCTATCTCAAAGCTCTCCGCACTCGCCCGCTTCAGGTATCCCTCGTAATCAAACGGCGCATCGCCACCTTCCAGGAGGCAGCCGTCGGGAATACTGGGATAAATATCTTCGTAGGTCTTCACCAGGTTCATGAACACCCGGCGGTACACATGGCTACGGTTGATTTTTTCGGGATTGTCAATGCCCATTGCGCCCATGAGTTCAACAAAACTTTCTACGGTGTTTTTGTGGAAGTTAGCCACGCGGGTTTTTTTGTCTTCTACCACCAGCCCTTTCATGAAGTATGGATCTTGCGTCGCTACGCCGGTAGGACATGTATTCTTGTTGCATTCCAGTGCCTGGATGCAGCCCAGGGCCATCATCATCGCACGGGCACTGTTACACGTGTCCGCACCAAGCGCCATCGCCCGCAAAATGTGGAATCCGGTGAGCACTTTGCCGGAGGCATCTATTTTCATTTCATTACGGATCCCAAATCCGCGCAACGCATCGTCAACAAAAGCAAGTGCGTCCAACAGTGGCATGCCAACATAGTTCGTGAACTCCGGCGGAGCCGCGCCGGTGCCGCCTTCGCCGCCATCCACGGTAATAAAATCAGGATAAAGGTTGAGTTGTACCATCGCTTTGCAAATGGAGAGAAACTCGCTCTTGCGGCCTACACACAGTTTGAAACCAATTGGCTTGCCACCCGAGAGTTCACGCAGTTTTTTAACAAACAGAAGCAGTTCTATAGGCGTGGAGAACGCGCTATGAAACGGTGGGGAAAATACGGTCGTTCCTGGTTTTACCAAACGGATGGCAGCAATCTCCGGGGTGTTTTTCTTGGCAGGTAGAATCCCTCCATGTCCAGGCTTTGCACCTTGTGAGAGTTTGATCTCAATCATTTTCACTTGAGGCTTCGTGGCATTTTGCCGGAAGGCATCGTCCGAAAATTTTCCGTCTTCTGTCCGTGCGCCAAAATACCCCGTACCAACTTGCCAGATGATATCGCCACCCGGCGCCAGGTGATAAGGGCTCAATCCGCCTTCACCGGTGTTATGGGCAAAACCTCCGATCTTCGCACCGGTGTTGAGTGCCAGGATAGCATTCTGACTCAATGAACCAAAACTCATGGCCGATATGTTGAGCACACTCATGTCATAAGGCTGTTTGCAATCTCTGCCGCCAAACCGGATGCGCGGGTTATGATCCATTTTGTGGAAATCTTTGGGTGCGATGGAGTGTGTAATCCACTCGTAACCTTCCGCATACACGTTTAGTTGTGTACCAAACGGAATAGTATCGATTTGTTTTTTCGCACGCTGGTAAATCACGGAGCGTTCGTTTCGGTTGATGGGTGCTCCATCGGTATCCGATTCCACAAAGTATTGTTGTATTTCGGGCCTGATCATCTCAAAGAAATACCGCAGCCTGCCAATAACAGGAAAGTTGCGTTTGATGGACTGCCGGGTTTGTATCATATCAGCAATGCCCATATAAATCAGAGGAGCTACAACGATGAAGGCAAAAAGGGCGTCAATCCAAAAATAGGCCCATACAAGTATCAGCGCCGAGATGGCTATACTGGCGAGGATAAATATCTTTCTCATAGGAAGGGAGGGTTAGTGACCAAATATAAGGACAGAGTGTTGGATACTGGATAGTCAGAGGAAGGTTTTTTGCTTGAATGAGGGGCGTGGGTACTGGATTCTGGCGCTGGGTTCTGGCAGACCGCTTTTAGGTGATGCGTTTATGCTCCGGCGTGCTAGGAGAAAGAGATGGCAAAACGATGCGTATCAGCACTCAAGCACCCAGAATCCACCCTCACGCAACCTTCATCTTCATAATCCCTTTCTGTTTATGAATTTTCATCTCAAACAGTCCCAACATGACGGCATTCATCCGATTGTCGGCAAGGTGCGGATGATGATTGTCAGGAAGGAAGACAGTAAGATCCAGTACCGATTGAACGAATTGGGATTGACCGCACAAGCGTGTGGTCCACTCTTGAAAAGTTCGCGACCAGTTTTCGTGGTATTTTTCAGTATGATCTTTGCCATCCCACAGAAAACTCAATTGGTTTTCTCCGAACTTGAAGCGATAGACTCCTGCCAGATTTTGATAAAATGTATAAAGCGGCTGGAGGTTTTTCGGATAATACCGGATTATCTTTTCACTGAATGCATCATTTAGCCCAAGGGGATTGTGCATTTGTTCATAAGCTGCTTTCGCTTGATCAATCAATGCGACCAGAAGACGGTCTTGCAATCGAAGCTGGACTCCTTCGAGTAAGTAGTTCTTATCAAGAGGGAAGAATTTTCTTACCACTGTGAAAGGGTTTGACAAAGGTAATAAATGAATGCTGGTTCACGCAAAGGCGCAAAGACGCAAAGTTTTTTGGGACTATAAGTTGTTTACAATCCTGGAGATACCGTCTTTAATGAGGGCAACATTGAAATTGATCAAGAGTCCCAATTTGATGTCTTTTAAGCGTATATAAGTCAAAAGTTGCTTTGGATGAACGGGTGCGATCCTTTCAATTGATTTAATTTCAATTATAAGCTTATCACAAACTATAATGTCGGCTCTGAAACCAATATCCATTTTAAGATTATCATAGATGACACCAATAGGTTGTTGTCTCTCAATCTGAAGACCTCGCTTAATTAATTCATATGCAAGAATCTCTTCATAAACAGATTCCAGAAGTCCAGGCCCCAGAGCGCTATGAATCTTTAATGCACAATCAACAACGATTTTAGCAATTTCATTCTCAGTCATTCTGATACCTGTTGGATGACGAAAGGTATCGCTCTCTAATCATTTTGAAATGACACGTGTAAATTGTTTTCCTGATATTTAAAAGGCTCCTGTATTTGACGGCCTGCATTTCTTCGCGCCTTTGCGTCTTTGCGTGAAACTTTTCCGATTCAAATGAACTTCTCCACGATACGCATCACTTCCCGAAGATACCGCTCATCCGTTTCATCAAAGTCATTCAGCATATTGCTGTCCACATCAAGGACCAGCGCGACTTCCCCACTTTTAAATGCTGGTACTACAATTTCGGATTTGGAATCGGAGCTGCAGGCAATGTGCCCGGGAAATTTATCCACATTTGGAACAATCATCACTTTCTTTTCCTTCCAACTGGCGCCGCAGACACCTTTGCCAAGCGCAATTCGCGTACAGGCGATTGGTCCCTGAAACGGACCAAGGACCAACTCATTATTCTTAACCAAATAAAATCCTACCCAAAAAAAATTCATGGTTTGTTTCAAAGCCGCAGCGATGTTGGAAAGATTGGCAACTACATCCGGCTCGCCCGCCACCAAGGATTCGATTTGAGGTAGCAGTGTCTTATAGCGCCCTGCTTTATCACTCGATGATGCGATAATCAGTTGCTCAGCCATCGATTAAAGATTGGTAGGATTTTGTTCTTCCGGTGTCGGCTCTTGTTTAGGCACGCCATTTTCATGCGGTGCTGTCGACGGCAATTCTGATTTT
>JANYKP010000363.1 GCA_025358195.1 Cyclobacteriaceae bacterium | reverse complement strand
TCGGTTCCTCTTCTTTTCGGTGGTAGTTATTTCCCAGCTGCTCCACGGCTGCAAAGAAGATCATGTCAAGCCGGCCAATAATTTTCTTTTAAGTTCCCAAAATATTCTGACTCACACCGCCGTAGAAATAAGGGGCTTGCTTACTGGCACCAGCCTTTCTGCACTGCCGGCTGCCGATGTCATTCTCTATAAAATTACCTACAAAACATCCTACAAAGATCAGGAGATCATTGCATCTGGTCTAGTAGCGCTACCCAAAACAACGCAGGCGGTCCCCATGGTCAGTTTTCAACATGGCACCATCGCGGCCCATGCAGAAGCGCCCTCCGTATTGCCTGTGACCAGTCAGGAGTTAATCGTCTATACCGGATTGGCTTCCATAGGTTTCATTGCTGTCGTTCCGGATTTTATAGGATTTGGAAGCTCCGCTGCTTTTCTTCATCCATATTATGTTGAAGATGCAACGGCATCAGCAGTAATCGACATGATAAAAGCTGCTAAAGAACTTGCCGCAGAACAAAACATTAATTTTAATGGCAAACTATTTTTGGCCGGGTACTCTCAGGGTGGTTATGCGACGATGGCCACACACAAGTCAATCGAACAAAATGGTCTTCCTGGGTTTAATCTGATCGCCTCTTTCCCGGCGGCAGGAGGATATGATGTAAAAGCCATGCAGGAACATTTTTTTGGATTACCCACGTATCGTGAGCCCTTTTATATTGCCTACGTAGCGTTGGCGTATAAAACTTACTATGCCGGATGGACCCAACCGCTGTCTGATTTTTTTTCTGAACCGTATGCGACCAGAATCCCTGGCCTGTTTGATGGCAACAAGAACGGCAGTTTGATCAACTATGAACTCACCAATTCGATTCCAGATTTGATCAGTGCGGACTTACGGGCTAATATCGATACAGATACGAAGTACAAGTATGCAGTCGACGCTTTCCATGAGAACAGCCTCGTTGACTGGAAGCCCACGATCAAAATGTTTATGTATCACGGGGATGCCGACGTGACGGTGCCGTATAACAATTCCGTTATCACCTTGAACAAACTGTTGTCCAATGGCGCCTCCGCATCGGTTGTTACGTTGACAAAATTGACAGGTGCCGATCATGGCACGGGTGTGATTCCTTACATTCAGAATTTTGTACCGAAGATGATCAGTTTGAAATAACAACTAAGTTAGCACACCGTTTGCAACGTGTGCTTGCACAGTCTAAGTTCATAGCCACTCAAAACCACCGCAACACCAAAGCTATGACAAGAGCCAAACCCCACTGCACCACTCCCAATTAATGACAGATAAGTATGGGACCTGAAATCCCTCATGATTCCGGAAAGGGGATCTTTATAGGTACTGATGATCATGTGTAAATGACTTGACACCAGGCATAGATCCCGATCGCTATCGGGACCAAGCCTTTCCTTTTGGCAAATATCTCAAGGATTCAATTACAATATGCTTCAGTTCAGGCCGGGTAAAGACATCCACCCATCCTACGATAGTCGAAGTAACAAAATACATTCCTTCCGGATCGCCGAACTTATACTTTTCAGACATGAAGTAAAAATGGCTGAAAGGTTGGTCATTAATTGTAGATTCTTCACGAGGAAAACAGGATGATTTTTATTTAGAGCCCTGGTCTACTGCAAAGATCAGGGGAATATGTTTTCTTTTTTAGTTCGCACCGGCACGCGCCACAAGCGCCGCGCCATAAGCACGACATGAACGCGCACGGGACTTTAATCACAACCTGATCCTCTCCATCTTCGGCACCAAAAAATGTATCATCAACCACGCGAAGATGTACGCAAATCCGCAAATGAAGAACATGATATAATAAGCTGTTTCAATCTCCCCGATTTCACGATAGTGTACAAATAAATTCTTCTGAACAAACAACGAAAGAAAAATTCCGCCGAACGACCCAAACATCCCTCCTATTCCCGTCACCGAGCCCACTGACTTTTTGGGGAACATGTCCGACACCGTGGTGAAGATATTGGCGCTCCAGGCCTGATGGGCGGCAGCAGCAATTCCAATCACCACGACCGCGAGCCACATACTTACTTCGCCTGCGATCTGCGCAAAGACAATCGGCAAGACAAGAAGGGCATAAATCAACATAGACGTTTTACGCGCCTGAAATACCGGCCGGTTGTTCTTCATCAACTGCAATGGAAGCCATCCTCCACCTACGCTGCCCAACGTTGAAATTATATAAACGGAAGCCACTGGTACGGATAGGGCTGTGCCCTTGAGCCCGTATTGACTCTCCAGAAAATCCGGCAGCCAGAAAAGGTAAAACCACCAGATCGGATCTGTAAGAAATTTTCCCAATACAAAAGCCCACGTCTGTTTGAAACTCAGCAGCTTAAACCAGGATATCCTGGATGTATCTGCATCTTCCGCCACGTCATCCACATCGCTGTGTATATAATCAAATTCCGATTTTGAGAGCATTTTATGTCGTGTCGGGACTTCATACATCAGAAACCAGAATATGATCCAGATAAACCCTATTGAGCCGGTAATAATAAAAGCCCATTTCCATCCCCATTGTGCTGCGATAAATGGCACTGTTAAAGGCGCTACGATGGCTCCAATGTTGGTGCCGGAATTAAATATCCCGGTAGCCAGCGCCCGTTCTTTTTGTGGGAACCATTCGGCAGCTGTCTTGATGGCTGCTGGAAAGTTACCGGACTCGGTAATTCCCA
>JANYKP010000351.1 GCA_025358195.1 Cyclobacteriaceae bacterium | reverse complement strand
TTCATCTCAATTATTTTCACAATCGTATCAGGCCTTTGTTGTATCAGGGAGTCTTTCAAATCTTTCGGGGGTGCATAAAATCGGATGTCTCCATAGCCATCGCTATTAAGGGTGCTGGTAAACAATGCGTATTTTTTCTCCGGGTACGTTCTGTAGAAAAGCTCCCGCCCTTCGGAATTAATGCCGGCTCCCAGGTTGGTAGGCTCTGACCAGTTCGTCCAGGTGTTATCCAGGCGCTCGGAAAAATAAATATCAACGCTCCCATACCCTTTTCGCCCATTGGAAGCAAAGAACAAATACTTTCCATCAGCGCTAAGGCTGGGACTGAGTTCTTGGAAGACCGTATTGATTTTTTTTCCCAGATTTTTCGGTTCTGACCACTTACCCGACTGAAGTATGGAAACATATAAATCCTCCACTCCAACCGTGCTGTATGAATCCGCTGAAAAGACAAAAGCCTCCCCGGTGGTTGATAGGTATCCATGGGTGTTGATCGAACGATTCAGAAAATAGGGTATTGTGATATTTTCCGGTGCTGACCATCCTTCGAGTGTCTTCAAAGAAACGGCAATCCCCTGCGTAGTTACCGGTTGATTTCCAGACGGGTAGTGGCTGAGCAAAAACATTCGGTTTCCATCTTGAGAAAACCCGCCCACCGCATTATAGCCGGCATCGTTAGTAAATTTACCTCCATGCTGGGGTAATGACCACGCTTCACCTGTCCAGGTCGCATACCAAATATCACCCGGATCTTTCTTTCCTCCAATATTGTCGGGATGGTTGGCTACTGTCCAATAAAGAGTTTTTTCATCCGGACTGATAAAAGGAGATTGTTCGTCATAGGGTGAGTTCACATGGCTAAATGACTTTTGCGACAACTGCTGGGCGCCTGCTGTACTGACCAGCAAGCTTGCAAGCATGAAAAATAAATTCCGAAGGTTGAATTTAGAATATAGAATTTCGAATGAGTTCATTCCTTCGTTATCGGTTAGCTCCAAATACTACTTGCTTAGCCATGAATTTCCTTTGACGGTAAACCTCCATGGCAACAGCGCATCTTTACCGGCATAATCAATGCCAATCCTCGGGCTTCTGACAATATCGCCGGCTGGGATGAATTGGCCCACGTCCTCCAGCCAAAGATGCTTTGACCAGAGTGGATCTCCGTTGAAACTTCGGTCAATGCCCAATGCTTTCGTCAGTTTGCCGGGGCCGGAGGTAATCCTTCTTTCACTTTTCACATTCATCCGCTTCATCATGAATTGCACACCTTCCAGCGGTTCCAATGCCCTGATCAGTACTGCATCTGCCTCCCCTGCGCCATTCGTGACAATGTTAAAAAGGTTGTGGATGCCATAACAGAGATAGACATACGCATGCCCACCATCTCCGAACATCATCTCATTGCGCCTGGTCATTCTATTCTGGTACGCATGACAACCTCGCTCACTGTTTGAATAGGCTTCCGTCTCAACGATTGTGCCTCCTGTGGTTTTTCCTGAAAATCGAGTAAACAAACCTTTGCCGAGAAGTTCGCGGGCGATCTTTGTGACATCATTTCGCTGATAAAAAGATTGGTCTAGTTTCATGTGCAACGGTTTTAGGTCTTAGGTTTTGGGTTTTGGCTTTTCGCACCATTGTCAATTGGCATCAACTTCATGCTGCACTGTCTCCCAGAGCTTGGCTAGTTCTTGCCACAAAGATTCATCTCTTACTCTACAGGCTTAGTAGGTTTTTGAATAATCTAAACTGTTATACTTTTGACCTCTCAAATATTAAACCAAACATAAAAATAACAATCATGAAAAAAGTTTTAGTAGTTCTTTTTGCAATGGCGGGGCTTATCGCAGAAGCGCAAGTGCAAAGCCCGTCCCCAAGTCCTGCAGCGGTGGTTAGCACTGTTGTGGGCTTGACCGATGTAAAAGTGGAGTATTCCCGTCCGAAGGCAAAAGGTCGCAAAATTTTTGGAGCCGGCACCGAGTTTCTTACTCCCTACGGCCAGATGTGGCGCACGGCAGCGAATAACGGCTCCCGGGTAACATTCGGCGACGATGTGAAATTTGGCGGAATGGATGTTCCTAAAGGCACCTATCTTCTGTTAACAATTCCAGGTGCGACTGAATGGACGGTTATTCTGTACAAAGATGTGGCAATGGGCGGTGACGTAGCTGCTTACGACAAGGCAAAAGACCAGGCTCGCGTAACTGCGAAGGCGGATAAACTCACTGAAAAAGTAGAAACATTTACGATAGAAATCGCTGACCTGGCTGAAAACAGCAAATCAGCCAATCTTCAAATTATGTGGGAAAATACTTCCGTAAAAGTTCCCATTACAGTTGACTTTGATGCGAAAGTGATGAAGTCGATTGAAGCCAGCACGAAAGTAAATCCAGGAAACTTATATCAGGCTGCCAGTTATTATTTAGAAAATGGCAAAGACTTGAAGCAAGCCATGGAGTGGATCACCACGGCCAGTGCTTCTAATCAAGATGCCTATTGGATGTGGCTCACGAAGGCCAAAATACAAAAGGCACTCGGTGACAAGAAAGGGGCAATGGAATCGTCCATGGCCTCCAAAGCTGCGGCAGAAAAGGCAAAGAATGCTGACTACGTGAAGATGAACGATGATTTTATAAAGGGGTTAAAATAATTTCACCCCTGGGCAAGCTGGCCTATCCTGAAACGCGAGGTAGAAGTAATCGTCCTGTAAACTGAGTTTACAGGACGATTTTGTTTTGGATCAACTCAAAACAAAAAAATCTCCCTCCTTCCAAGGCTTATTTGAGAAATTCAATATAGAAAGTTTTTTTAACAAACCTCTTCGCGTATAGCCATGAATTTCTTTTATTTCCTGAATGGGTTACTAATTGTACTTAGGTAAGATTACTGATGAAGATGCAAAATACCCCAAAAGAAGTATTTTTTAGTGTTCACAAAAATCTCACTTTACATCACCTTAGTCACTTTTTATAACCAATTCAATTTTCTAAAATCAAAAAACAAACGTATGATGCTAAACAAAAAATGGGTTCAGATTTTTGCGATCTGGATTTCAGTTATTGCGCCGTATTGTGCCCGCGGGCAGGATACTGGAGGAGAACATGACGGACTAATTGTGGGGGCCAAACTTGGTCCCAGTCTCAATCAATTCTCCC
>JANYKP010000349.1 GCA_025358195.1 Cyclobacteriaceae bacterium | reverse complement strand
GAGTAGCCTTGCATTCGATTCATGTTTCGTGCGGTACTGTACCCATTTCCTCCGCCATATCCCCCTGGACCTTGCGTACCAACTCCTGTGTTGGGTGGAGGTGTTTTGGGGGCTTTCATAACATACTTTCCCGTTTCAAAGCCGATGCCCAGGGTTGCAATGGAAGACTTTGAAAGTCTGAACGATTTGAAAGGAATAATGGCTTCATATACGTATGCCTCCTCCTCATCGGTCGCAATGGCCACCTTTATTCCGTTTGTAATTCCTGATCGTGTACTCGTGAGCGGATCGTCCGTCAAACCAATCAGTTCAAGCACCTCAACATCTCTGATAAATGTCTTGTTAACCTCTTTTTGAAAATCGGCCCGTTGACTTGCCGACATAGTATTTGGGTCTCCTGTCTGACGCAAGGCCACCATCCGTTCCTGGGCTTCAATGCCTGTTGGGAAACGAAGACCAAGTTTGCGTTTTTTCTTTCCGTTGGGATCCATCCACACGGTGAAACCAAAGAGCGCCATTTTTCTTCTATTAAGTTCATCTTTCGTTCGCACCCGGATGTAGATGTTGTTATCATCACTGCAAACATTGTAGCTGAATTTTTTATCAGTATCCACCATCCACTCCATGGGCCACTCATTTGCCTGACCATCTATTTGAATAATCGACGAAAGCTGGCAACTGCCAGGAGTCGCATCCTGTGCGAGACCACCTGCGGTAATTACCATTGCAACTGAAAGTGAAACGAGGAGCTTCATGGCGTTAAAATTAATCAGTGACAAAGTTACTCAATTGCCACGGCCTTAAGGCCGTGGCAATTGAAGTTTTCGAAAGACCTCCCATACAACAATCCCCAGGCAAACGGAGATATTTAACGAATGCTTGGTGCCAATTTGGGGGATTTCCAGGGCCAGGTCGGCTTGCTCAATAACATCTTCACGCACTCCGTTCACCTCGTTGCCAAAAACAAGACAGTACTTTGTTCCTACTTCCGGTTGAAATTGATGCAAGGGTTTGCTTTCGGTGGTCTGCTCCACGATAATAATTTTATAGCCATTGTTTTTCAACTCCTGAACTGCCGTTGCCGGGCTTTCTGCGTATTCCCAGGCTACCGATTCGGTGGCGCCGAGGGCTGTTTTATGAATTTCGCGGTGAGGCGGTGTACCTGTGATGCCGGTAAGATAAATTTTCTCAAACCGGAATGCGTCGGCGGTCCGAAAGGCTGATCCCACATTATGAAGGCTCCGTACGTTGTCAAGCAGGATGCAGACGGGAAGTTTGGCTGCCTCTTTGAATTCATCAATCGAAATCCGGCCCAGTTCTTCGAGCTTGAGTTTTTTCATGGTCGAAGATACGGAAGAAGAAAAATGTTCGTAATAAGTTATTTTAGGGGTGATAATTTGGGTGCATTTCAAAGTGTCGCGTTGGACTAAGGTCCATATTGACTGGACTTGATTAACCCCAGCCTTAAGGCTAAGCCTTAAGGCTGGGTTAATCGCGATACTGTTAAAGGGCTTTAGCCCAAAATGAGTAGTAACCGCGACAAATTGAAATGCACCCGCATTGTCCAGATTTTGATTAAATAATAATTCACAAGGCTCGTTAAAAAATGTAGTAGAGATGAAGGGGAACATAAATGACATTATCAACGGAGACAAACCTGTTCTTATAGACTTCTATGCGGACTGGTGCGGGCCGTGCAAGATGCAGACGCCAATACTTCAAGCGGTGTTTGCTGAAATGAGCGAAAAAACCAGGATCGTGAAAATAGATGTCGACAAAAACCCCACCATTGCCGCTCAGTATGATGTGCGAGGGGTGCCGACGCTGATCCTTTTTAAAAATGGAAAACCTGTGTGGCGACAGTCAGGAGTGGCGGGAAAAGATCAGTTGACAAAACTGATTAATCAATATTCTTGATGAATCCTTGGAACTCCTCTGGCGGCGATCACTTCAATAATTTCACGAGTTTATCCATGGCCTCTCTGTTGGAGGGTGTATAGAGTGTTTCCACCACCCCGATTTTTTCGCGGGTCGTCAGGCGCCAACTGAGAGAAGCTCTCACACTGTGCTGCCGTATGCTGTCCATTTTTTGCAAAATGGGCGTATAATTAGAGGGTAGGTACTGAATGTCCACGCGGTCGATGGGATCTTTAAACCATGAACGCGCATAGCCGACAAGATTGTCATTGGTAATATCCTGAAAGTTTTCAAAGTTATTGTACACGCTGGCAATGGGCTGTGTGAAATCATCAATGAACGTGTTTCCTTTTTCTTCCGATATCGGGGAAAGTTTGGGGGAGTCCCGGATGGAAAGAATGATAATGCCCGAGGTGTTGGCTGCAATCCATTCACGGAAGGAATAAATAAATCGGACCGCATCGGTTAAGCCGAAATTGTCTGAAATGCCGGCGTCCATAATCTGGATGGGTGGATTGGTGGGCAGGGTGGTGTTGGGAGTGATGTAGGGAAAGGTGGCGCTCATCCTCAATGCGGAAAGAAACCGCAGGTTAGAACTACCATGGTTTTCGAACATCTTCTGAAAATCCACACCGCTGAGTTTCGAGTTTTGATACGTTGGAAAATTTAAGATGTCGGAATTGAGATAGGTCACGGGTTGTGGCGAGATATAAAGCTTACGGCCATCGTTCACAATCGTTGGTGATAAGATGATCATCGGCACAATCGCATCGGCTTCCGGTTTTTGATATTCTGAGATGGTCTTATCCATCATACCTTCCGTATCGATGTTGAGTTGTTCTTCAAACGTGTACCCGCGATCGCGCGAATAGCGCTGCCCCGCATATTCAAACTTGGTGAAGCCCACAAAAAGATCGTTCGCCAGCAAGCTGAAGATTAGCGGGTTTAAATTGTCGGTCGCAATTTTCTGCTGGTGGCTGGTCGAATACGGATGTACGTTCTCTCCTTGCTTCTCGCGAAGCACTACTTCGCGAAAATAGCTTGCCCCGATCAGTCCACCGGAAGCTCCGGTGATGAGGATACTCTGGTTCATCAGTTTGCCCCCCGTCAGGCTGTCGGCCAACTGGAGTGCTGCCAGTGTCCAAAGTGCTGCGCGCTTACCGCCGCCGCTGGAACAGATGAAGACCATTTTTGGAGAAGGCCCCCCCTCAAATTTCTTCTTCCAATTCGTCAGAATGCCAAGCGTGTGTTCCTGGGATTGTCGGATACTGGCACTGCTGTTAAGTTCTTGCAAGGCTCCGATGGTATACTCAACCTTCGGCACTTCATAGTCCAATCCAAAGGCCTTGTATTTCTTGGTCAGCCAGCCCTCGCCCGCAAGATAGTTAAGCATTAAAAAAATAATCATGGCTACGGTTATGGACCAGTTCCCGAACCAATATGAAAATGCACCCGATAGCATGACAAGAATGGTAAGGAAGATCATGAAGCTGGCAGCGGCTGGAAATTGAAAGGCAGGATAATCTTTGAAAATACCCAGGACAATTACCATGGCCAGGATCAACAATTCGATGACCACGAGGTTAAACTGGTTTTGATCGAACACCTGAAGTATGGCGCCCTTATCGTAAAAATCCCGCTCCTCCTCATCGACTTTCTTAAAACGGAAGCTGTAATCGAAGTAGTTATCAACCCGGACTTGTTTTTTTCGGACGATGTCAAGTTTCTTCATGGCGCTGGCACGCGTAACTTTAACCGTTTGTTTTAGTTTTTCGTCAAGACGGCAAATCACGTATTTGAAAATGTCCTTTTGCGTAAGCGAAAAGTAAAGTTGCAATAGTCCGGCCATCACCAGGTACCCAACAAAAAAGCCCAACAGATTGATCGCTAATTGAGAACCCGATGTGTATTCATTATCAAACTGAAAGCGAATGACCTGGTAGAGGTAGGTGATGAGAAACACTACTGGTAGAATACCGTTATTGAGACTGAACTTGCTGAACGGATTGGATAACGCACCGATAAAGGAAAACCGATGCCCGTCGGCGATGTAGCAAGTAATGTTAAAGGCAGCAGTAAACCCGGAGATCATCACTCCCATAATGAAGAAACTGGTGAAGTTTACTTTATTAAGGTACTCCGGGTCCAGGAAGAGGTAGGGTATGCCAAGGTATTTACCAAAATTGCCGGTGATCATGGCAAATAGTATGATCCAGCAAAGTATGAGGACCTGGTTGCGCTGAAGATTGTTGAGAAACAGCTGTACCGGGAAGGAGTAGAAGATGGAGTCAGCAAGTTTTGATAACCGGGCCATGGACACAGAATTATTTCAAGGTAGGAAATTGAAATGACAATCCCGATAGACATCCGGTCTGTAGGATGGATCAGGACGGTCGCGATAGACCACCCGTCTGCCCACAGATAAGATCGGGATTAGGGAGGGAAAAATGAAGAGGACGTCGGTTGTGTTTTTGACGGCGTAATTCGTAACTCGTAATTCGTAACTCGTAAATTCCTCCTGAAGACCTTCATTGTTTACCGTTCCTCCGCCGGCTCCGGCAAGACCCGCACGCTGGCCAAAGAATACCTGAAGCTCGCCCTTCGGAATAAGGCGTATTATTTTCGTCACATCCTGGCCGTGACATTTGCAAACAAGGCCACCCAGGAAATGAAGGACCGCATCCTTGGTTATCTTCATGCATTTGCCCGGGGCGAAAAGGATGCCTTGGCGGAAGAGTTAAAACAGGAGTTGAAATTAGACGACCCGACCTTCCAGCAGAACTGTGCCGAACTGCGATCGGAAATCCTGCATCACTACGACCAGTTTTCCATCAGCACGATCGATGCGTTCTTTCAGAAGGTGATCCGCTCGTTTACCAGGGAATCACATTTGATAGGCGATTATCGTCTGGAGGTGGATCTGGACCCCGTACTGGAAGAAGTGATCAACAACCTGATTGATGAGTTGGGAGACAAGCCCCAACTGACAAAATGGATCGTGGAATTTGCCAAAGAAAATCTTGAGAACGACCGTGCCTGGGATGTTCGGAAGAGTTTGATGGAGTTTGCCAAAGAAATTTTCCGTGAGGAATTTAAAACTATCCAAAAACAGGTTCGGCTTGACGCTGCTGATGTTGATTTTTTTTCAAAGCTGCGAACGGAACTGTGGAAAGCAAAAAACAATTTCCTGACGTCGGTATCCAGGCCTGCTTTGGAGGTATTGCAAATTATTGAATCGAAAGGGTGGAATATTTCAGACTTTAAATATGGCAAGGGTTCGGGAATAAAAGGCTTCTTCAATCAATTCGCTTTCAACAGGTCATTGAGTAGTTATGATAAGCCGGGTGTTCGGATGCTCAACGAATTTATTTTTGCCGAAAATTGGCCATCCGGAACGACAGTAGAAGGGACCGCAATTACTCAGGCCGCAGAAGAAAAATTGGTTCCTAACCTGAAGGAAATTTTATCCGCTTACGACAAACATTTCCGGAAGGCCTTATCGGCTGAAGTGGCTCTTAAAAATATGTATGTCTTCGGCTTGCTTGCGGACATCTCGCGAAAACTCCAAGACTATAAAACAGAAAACAATTTGATGCTGTTAGCTGAGGCACCCGAATTCTTAAACGGTATTATTCAGGAAAGCGACACGCCTTTCATTTATGAGAAGATCGGTTCTTTCTTCCGTCACTATTTAATTGATGAATTTCAGGATACCTCCGGATTTCAATGGAAGAATTTTTTGCCATTACTGACCAATGGCCTTGATCAAGGTTACCCGAGCCTCGTGGTCGGTGATGTGAAACAAGCAATCTACCGTTGGCGCAGCGGTGACCTTACCCTTTTACAACAGGAAGTGGAGAACCAAATCGGTAAGGAAAGGGTAGAAATAAGGGAGTTGAACCGGAACTATCGCAGTGAGAAGCACATCGTCAATTTTAACAATGCTTTCTTTAAGAAGGCCGCTGCTATCGTTGCGGCAGCAACCGGGGCGGAGCTCCCTGGTTCGGTCTATCACGATGTAGAACAAAAAACATCAAAATCAGAAGATGGATTTGTCAGGATCAGTTTCTTAAAAGATGACGAAGAAGGGAAATGGAAGGAGCAAGCGCTGAACCAGATCCCGCATCATTTGGAAAGGCTGCAACAAATGGGTGTCGCCCTTAGCGATATTGCGATTCTGGTTCGCAGAAATGAGGAAGGCCAGCGAATTGCGGATCATCTGCTACATTTTAAAAGCTCCGACCAGGCATTACCCGACTGTCAGTACGATGTGGTCTCCAACGAATCCCTGCGCATGGATGGTGCTGCTACCGTGAATTTATTGCTGGGAGCGATGCGCTATTTACTGAATTATGAAGACCCCATCGCGCGGGCACAACTTTCCTTTGAGTATGCCAAGCTGCATGAACCAACACGGAACCAGGTCGAAGTATTTGCGGTCGCTAACCAGGTATTTTTTGAGAGTCAGCTACCGGATGCATTCACCCGCGAGAAGATGTCACTCCGGAAACTTCCGCTATTTGAGTTAACGGAAACACTGATCGAAATATTCAACCTGGGAAAGGAGCGCGGAGAGCTTGCCTACCTGCAGGCTTTTCAGGATCTGGTGCTTGAGTTTTATAGTCGTGAACGCAATGACTTAACGGATTTTTTGGAATGGTGGGAAGACAACAAGCACAAGGAAAAAACGTCCATCAAGGTATCCGGTCAGGTGAATGCAGTGAAAATTCTTACCATTCATAAGGCCAAAGGATTGGAATTCCGGTATGTGCTCATCCCATTTTGCTCATGGTCCATTGATCAGATCGGTCTCCTGGCTCCCAACCTGTGGGTAAAATCGGAGGAAGCGCTCTTTTCGGAAGCTGGTTATTTGCCGGTCAACTATTCCGGTACACTGGACAAAACATATTTCCAAAAGGCATATCACGTGGAAAAAACCCGTGCCTATCTCGACAATCTAAACCTATTGTATGTGGCGTTCACGCGTGCTGAAAGACGACATCCTGATTGAAATCG
>JANYKP010000327.1 GCA_025358195.1 Cyclobacteriaceae bacterium | reverse complement strand
CTGCGTTTCCTTGATTGTTATATCGGCCAATTCTTTGTTGATGGTCGCTCGTTGAACATTCGAGCGGGTAGCGAGGCCATTGAGGATGGGAACCGTTAGCTGCAGAGAAATTGACTTGAAAATGTTATCATTTAGCTGATCACTATGTGAGTATTTTTCCTGGACCAACTGGGTATTCGGAATAAGCGCATAAACGTTCTCGTTGCTGGGGAGGGCTATTCCAATGGGTGTTTTGCCGACAGATACAGTACCATCAGAAACGACAGAGTTCCGGGTGTTTATACTGGATGAATTCGAAGAGGCGGAGGCATTCAAGGATAACCGTGGCAGGTACGAACCCCGATTTGCCTTCAATGCAAGATTGGCGCTCTCCACTTTCAAAATCGCGCTTCTAATTTCAGGCATGGATTCAAGGGCCATCAGATATATCCCTTCTGCATTGTTATCCAGCACCAAGTCTTCGAGCTGAAGGTCCGGTATCTCCACCAGCATCGACTCTGCTGCCGGCACCTGCATCGCCTGTTTGAGCTGAAGAATGGAGAGAAGAAGAACATTCTCCTGATTGATAGCATTTAGCTCATTCGTGGCAACTTGAGCCTCTTGGTTAAATTGATTTGAAATAGACAAGGCACCCGCTGCCACTTGCTTCCTGATTCTCTCCAATTGCTGTTGACTCGAGTTCAACTGGTACTTGGCGTTCTCAAATAGTTCCTGATTGAAAATTACATTTGTATAAAGCGTAACTACATTCAGGATAACATCATTCTTAGCCTTTTGCAAGTCATTATTTGCAGCCAATACATCCTGTTGATTTTGCCTAAAACTATTTTGTATTCGAAAGCCATTGAACAAGGTCCACGATGAAGTCAGTGATGGAGAAATTGTTGTAGAATTCTTGTCTACAAACGAATTCGATGTAGGATTCAAGGCACGTCCATAGTTATTAGAGTACGAACCAGAGGCGTTCAGAGAGGGCAGGAATCCACCTTTAGCCTGCAGCAAATTGGTTCGGAATGTTTCGACATTATAAACACTTCGCTTTATCCGTAGGTTATTCTCCAGCGCAATGTCCACACATTCCTTGAGCGTCCACTTTTTTACATCCTGCCCAAAGCTCACCTGGCCAATAATAACCGTAACTGCCAGCAGAAAAAATTTTCTCATAGTCAACTTCAGATTTGTGGTATATAAATAACTTCTTTCACCCAGTTAAGACTCCTCAGGTAATCCAATGTTACAGTCTTGATGCCTGAATCCATTTCTATTACCAGGCAAGCAAGGTCGAACTTGCCCCTTCGCGAGACGGACATGGTGGCAATATTGCAGTCATCGTGAGCGAGGACGTTCGCGATAAAGGCGATGCTGCCCTTTACATCTTCTGCCGTGATAATGGTCGTGTGGAGATTGGCGCTGAAATCAGCCTTGAATCCGTTTAGTTCGGCAATGTTAATCACCCCACCACCAAGACTCTCGCCCAGGACCTCCACCACTTTCTCACCTTTCTTTATTTTAACACGGATGGAGTTTGGATGAAGTGTTGAAGCATTTCCGACGGATTTAAAATGATAGTTGAGGCCTTGTTTTGCAGCGATATCTATTGATTCTTTTAGTCTTTTATCGTCTGTTTTAAAACCCATCAGCCCACCCAGAATGGCCCGGTCGCTTCCATGACCCTCGTATGTTCTTGCAAACGAATTGTAAAAAGTGATTTCCGCATCTTCTGGCACATCTCCCAGAATTTTGTGTGCAGCAAGTCCGATTCGTACAACGCCCGCAGTGTGTGAGCTCGAGGGCCCTATCATTATTGGACCAATCATGTCAAAAACACTACTTTTTTCGGGCATACGGCTTGAATACGAGAAAATACCCCAAAAGGATATGGAAAATACACAATTCCTTAAAAACAGCCGCAAAAATAACAACTATTCTAAAAATGATCTGGAATTTCAGACGGCGATCGGAGCCTTAATAGAAGGATGATATTGGTAATTCGCAATTTCAAAGTCTTCAAAATTATAGTCGAATAGCGAATCGGGTTTTCGCTTGATCACCAGTTGAGGGAGCGGAAATGGTTCGCGCGTCAATTGCAGCCTCGTTTGATCCAGGTGATTTGAATAAAGGTGTACATCGCCACCCGTCCACACAAAGTCTCCCGGTATAAGGTCACACTGCTGGGCAACCATATGCGTAAGCAGTGCATAGCTGGCGATGTTGAACGGTAACCCCAGGAATGTGTCGCATGAGCGTTGGTAGAGTTGACATGACAGTTTCCCATCGGCCACATAAAATTGGAACATCATGTGGCAAGGAGGTAGCGCCATCTTGTCTACCGCTGCCGGGTTCCAGGCGATAACGATATGTCTTCGTGAATCCGGCTTACTCTTGATCTGATGAAGAACATTCGTAATCTGATCGATATTTCTTCCATCCGGAGAGGGCCAATTCCGCCATTGACTTCCGTAGACCGGGCCGAGATCTCCGTTCTCATCTGCCCATTCGTCCCAAATACTTACACCATTGTCTTTTAAGTACTTGATGTTGGTGTCCCCTTTCAAAAACCATAGCAATTCATAGATAATTGAGCGCACATGAATCCGTTTGGTCGTGACCAGGGGAAATCCTTCTGAAAGATCGAAGCGCAACTGTCTGCCGAAGACGGACAACGTCCCGGTTCCAGTCCGGTCTGTTTTCCTTGCTCCGTTATCCTGGATGTCTTTCAGCAAGTCGAGGTATTGGCGCATGGTACGATTTTCATGCAAGTAAAAAAACTTACGTAGAAACTCCACAGGTTCAGTCTAAACATTTTAAACAAACCAATCGATTCGCCAGGCTATTCAGGGATAACAACCGAAAAACAAAAGACCCGTCCCGGTTAAATCGGGGCGGGTCTTTAAAAATGTAACCTAAACCTATTCTACATTAAATTAAATTCCATCTCCCTTGATTTCAACATCTTTCGATTTCCCATTGATGGTAATCGTCACAATGTTATCACAGGTTCCAGTGCCATAGTTGATGGTGACTTGTTTGCTCTCGGATGTGAATTTCTTTTCACCGGATACAGGAATGAACACCTTATTGCTGATTTGACAAGCTCGCGAATATACCAGGTCTTGTGTTACATCCATGGTATAAGCCATACCGTTGCGGTTGGTACCAGAAGCCGTGCCGCCGGCCAAAAGTACCCACTTGTCCTGACCAGGGGTGGTGGCACGCTGCCATTCCCGTGTGAAGTTTTGTTCCCGTGTGACGATCTTACCATCCAAGAAAGTTACTTTGCCGCCAGCAATCGTCACGTTAAAACGTGGATACGCTGTAGTGCCCGCAGGTGTAACGTTAGTAAGTGTATGTGTTCCTTCAATTTTAATTCCGGCCACAGAATAGTCTGAAAACGTTGTTACGATTTTTGAGCCTACCATAAACCTTTTTCCTGTGTAGGTAATGGTAATAGTT
>JANYKP010000302.1 GCA_025358195.1 Cyclobacteriaceae bacterium | reverse complement strand
TCAATTACTTTGGAGAAAACTACGCGTGCCTGGGGACCGATATCAAGGCCCATCCAGCCATCCGGGATAGCGGTATTGTCTGCAATCTTTGTGTTGGCGGCAGCATCAAACTTATCAGCGGCAACTGAATCGATGGGCAAGTGAAGTTCAACACCTTTTGCCTTAGCTTTTTGTATCAATTCCTTTGCAAGCTTGAGCTTATCTTCTTCTACCAGTGAGTTTCCGATCCTTCCACCCAGTGCTTTGAAAAAGGTGTACGACATGCCTCCCCCGATGATCAGGTGATTCACTTTATCGAGTAATTGCTCAATGATCAGAATTTTGTCGGATATTTTTGCACCACCCATGATCGCAGTAAATGGCCTGGCAGCATTTTCCATTACTTTTTTGGCATTTGCCAGCTCAGCCGCCATCACAAGTCCCGCACACTTTTCCTGGAAGAACTGGGCTACGATCGTTGTTGAAGCATGAGCGCGATGAGCGGTTCCGAATGCATCATTTACATAAACATCACCTAGTTTGGAAAGTTTCTCGGCAAACGGTACATCACCTTTCTCTTCTTCCTTATAGAATCGGAGGTTTTCCAGCAAAAGAACGCCCCCCGGTTTTAATTGGGCCGCTTGCGTTTTTGCCTCCTCACCGATGCAGTCATTAGCAAACTGAACTTTGCTGCCCAGGAGTTTCTCCAAGGTAGAAATCGTATGTTTGAGAGAATATTTTTCCTCCGGTCCATCTTTGGGACGACCCAGGTGCGACATCAGGATGCAGCTCCCTCCGTCTTTCAAAACCTTTTTCAGTGTAGGAATCGTTGCGCGAATCCGGTTATCATCGGTAACGTGAAAACTCTTATCTAAAGGAACATTAAAGTCCACACGGATGAGGGCGCGCTTGCCGGCAAATTTGAGGTCGTTGATTGTTTTCATTGAACGTTAATAGTGTTTTTTTATAGTGTTTAATCTCCGAATGAAATACCCAAACCCTTTGCGGCTTTAACGATGTAGGAATCTTTGTCTACAAAACTGGGCTCCTTTGTTGCTTCTTCCAGGGTCACGGAAGTGATCGTATTGTTGCGGTATGAAACCATTCGGCCAAATTTTTTCTCAAGGGCCAGCTCAAAAGCATGCACACCAAAAAGTGATGCCAGGATGCGATCAAATGCCAAGGGACTTCCGCCGCGCTGAACATGGCCTAAAACCGTTTCCCGAATTTCCGCATGGCACCCCGCTTCTTTTAGTTGTCTGGACAATTGATAGGCAACCCCTCCAAGCCGAACGTGCTCAGAACCTTTTTCTCCAGTGGAGTGTGTGACAGCGCCACCTCTTGGTTTTGCTCCTTCCGCAATTACAATGTTTACAAATCCCCGTCCGCGTTTGTAACGAAGGTTAATTCGCTTTACAATTTTTTCAATATCATAGGGAATCTCCGGGATCAGGCACACCTCGGCTCCTCCGGCAATAGCAGTGTGCAAAGCAATCCATCCTGTATCACGGCCCATTACTTCCATGATCATCACGCGGTGATGACTTTCGGCGGTTGTCACTAACTTATCAAAGCTGTCAGTGGCAATCTGCACGGCAGTCTGAAAGCCAAACGTGATATCGGTGGCGGAGAGATCGTTGTCAATTGTTTTTGGAACACCGATAATATTTAACCCCTTTTTGTAAAGCGCTTGCGAAATTCGTTGGGAACCATCCCCGCCAATATTAATGACTGCTTCAAAGCCAAGTGATTTTATCTTCTTTACCAGTTCCTCCGTCCTGTCAACGATTTTTAACGTACCATCGAGTTGTGGCAACGGAAATTTCATTGGATTGCCCTTGTTTGTGGTCTTCAATATTGTACCACCCCGCACATGGATGCCAGCCGTCATTCGCTGGTTAAGTTTTATGATTTCAGTTGGCTCACTAAATACGCCACCAAACGCCTCAATACTTCCGAAGACTTCCCAATCTTTTTCTTTTCGTGCCCGTTTGGCGATGCCACGAATAACAGCATTAAGTCCTGGGCAATCACCCCCGCCCGTCAATACCAGAATTTTAAATTTCTTCTCCATGGTCGATTTAGGATTTCCAATTGGCCGGATCAATACGCCAGCTTTTAACATGTACCAATTGATCTTCAGTAATAAATTTCTTTCGTAAGGCTTCTTGTAACAAATGATTGAAATCACTCAGGCAGACGAGGTCGACTCCCTCTTTTTCAAAGTTGTTGATTGCCGTATCAAATCCATAAGTAAAGATGGCGACCATGCCGATTACCTTGACACCCGCGTCCCGCAAAGCAGTGGCTGCTTTTAAAGAACTTCCGCCAGTAGAGATCAAGTCCTCCACGATCACGGCTGTCTGGCCTTTTTCAATTTTGCCTTCAATCAGATTTTCCATGCCGTGGTCCTTCGGCTTCGGCCGCACATAGGCAAACGGCAATTGAAGTTCGTCCGCTACCAGGGCACCCTGTGGCACTCCCGCTGTAGCAACCCCGACGACGGCATCTGCTTTCATAAAATTCTCGCGTATCGCTTGTGCCAGGCACCGTTTTATGTACGAACGGACATCAGGATAAGAAAGACTAAGGCGATTGTCGCAGTAGATCGGTGATTTCCAACCGCTGCTCCAGGTAAAAGGTTTTTGATGGTTGAGCTTTATGGCCCCGATTTCCATTAATTTGGAAGCAATTGGCCCAGCCGTCGCCTCCATGATTTTAATACTCATAGAAACGGCAATTTATGATGAAATGATCAATGATCAAGCATTCCCTACACATGACTCAACGTGATGCCCTTCCTAGTTAAAAAGACTGAAAATACGGTTGGTCGTTTGAAAAATATTCGTGTTTTTGCAGGGATTAAGAATCCATGAATCTATTCGTAAACGATATACCAGTTCGCATCTGGGAGCAAGGCACATCGCCCCAGGAAGGCCATTTCAATTTTGAGGTCAATGCCCGCAAAGAGCCGATTACAAAGGCAAAGTTGATTAACCATGTGTGGATAAAGCAAGCAACCGTGCCCGATCTCAACACCATTCTGGATCTGGTGAACTCAAAAGTGCCCATCAATTTGCTCTCGCTCGATATTACGGTGGAGGACTATGAATCGTTAAAATTCTTCCTGGAGGATAAGTTCAAGATTGTCAAAGCAGCTGGTGGCCTTGTGAAAAAGAAAGACCGGTTTTTGATGATTTATCGAATGAAAAAATGGGATTTGCCGAAAGGCAAAAAAGAAAGCGGGGAAAAATACAGGCAGACAGCCGAACGGGAAGTGGAGGAGGAGTGTAACGTGAACGTGAAGGTGGGAAAGAAAATCTGTACCACCTGGCATACCTACACCATGAACCGTAATAGCATGCTCAAAAAGACGCGCTGGTATGTAATGGATTTGATGGATGATTCCAGAAGCAAACCCAGCCTGGAAGAAGACATTGAAGAACTCCGGTGGATGACCCAAAAAGAAGTCTATCACGCCCTGGAGAATTCTTACAAGTCAATCCGGTTCGTTTTTGAGGAATACTACAAGATGACAGAAAAGGCCAGCTAGTGTTGTGACAAATTAATTTTGGAACAAGATATCAATGAAGTACGACAGCCCTCTTCTGTATTTCCTGCCTACTGCCCCTTGCCTACTGCATACTTTCTAATTATTAGGGAAACCTGTTTTCTAACAACGTTGCATAATTAATCTGTTGCTATTCTAGAACGGTTAGAGCTCGTACGGCAGCAGCGCTGATACATCACCTCCATAACGATGAACTTCCCGAATAATAGTAGAGTTAATGGCAGCAAGTTCCGGTGCCGTGATCAAAAAAACTGATTCCAGATCTTTGTTTAGGTGGCGGTTCACTTGCGCAATACTATTTTCGTATTCAAAGTCAGTGGTATTGCGAAGGCCTCTCAACAGGTAATTTGCGCCGTGTTTGCGGGCAAGCTCAGCGGTCAACTCCGAATATGAAATCACACTTATCTGCGAATACTTGGAAAAAGTTTTCTGAATTTTCTCAATCATGAAGTCGACTTTAAAGTAGCGATGGTCTTTCTGGCTGTTGTATCCAATGGCGATTTTGATCTCGTCAAACAGCAGCAACCCCCGCAGTACAATGTTCTCGTGTCCTTTGGTAAAAGGATCGAAAGACCCTGGAAAAAGTGCAATCCGTTTCATGCGGGCAAAAGATTCAGGGTGTACAAATCAAAATAGTGGTGTTCCTGCAGTTCATCAAACAAGTAACCGAATTTGACATGTGTGGGCCGGGCGCCAAATGAGACATTTCTTA
>JANYKP010000288.1 GCA_025358195.1 Cyclobacteriaceae bacterium | reverse complement strand
TTTTGTGTGACCTGGAAGGATTTAAATATGAAGAGATGGCATATTCACTTAGCTTCTCTTTAAGTAATTGGCGGGCGCGGTGCAGACGGCTACGCACAGTACCAATCGGTATATCTAGAATTTTTGCCATCTCTTCATATTTAAATCCTTCCAGGTCACACAAAATGATTACCGTCCGAAAATCAACATCCAGCGCATTGAGCGCGTTGGAAATTTCATCTCCAATCATATCTTTCAAGGCATCCACCCGTAAATCTGGAGTGATCTGCCGGTCTACGTCCTCTGAGTTGTAGTATGACTCTACCTCTTGATAATCAACCTTATTCGGTTCTTTGATTTTCTTGCGATAATCATTGATGAAACTGTTTTTCAGAATCCGGAACAGCCAAGCCTTTGCGTTAGTTCCTCTTTGGAATGATTCTATGAAGCGAAACGCCTTAAAATAGGTGTCCTGAACAAGATCTTTGGCATCATCCCGGTCAAGTGTGAGTCGGTAGCCAAAATTGTACATGGAGTTGATATGGGGCAGGAATTCGTGATCGAAAATATCACGCTTCTCCTTATCCGTGTAATGCTGTCGCACGACGTCTTCCATGGTTTCAAAAATAGACAAAATGAAAGAGGTTGGAAGAATTATTTCAGTGGAGTGTATAGTTTTTGTATTCACCTATCCTGCGGCCGAGCAGCTGACTCACCAGGCGCTTCAGTCGCTCACGTGGTGCGAGCCTGTTTTTCGACACATCATGATCAAATTTCCAATTCAAACGCTTAATTCGGTCGGTCATTACTTGCGGATGGGTCCCCTCAAATGATTCCAACGAATCAACCTGGCTATAGTCAAATTCCTGTGACTTCGCCAGATTTTCCTCCAACCATTTATCGTCATGATAAAAATGGCTAAACGCTGCCTGCTTGCGCTGCATCGCTCTCGGATCGCGCACCCATCCATAATGATAGATATAAGCCTCCATCAATTTGACCTTTAATTTTTTATTGGGCTTTTTCCGGAAGCCCTGTGCATCACGATAGGAAAAAATATTCTTGTCATTTCGAATGATCCGGATTTCTCTGCGGTACCAGTTCCATGAACTTCCCAGGTAATCATACGAACCATAAAAATGTTTGTAATGAAACAGCAGTCCATCGATTACCTTTTCATCCTTGTAGCGCTCCATGGTCTGCCTAATCACCGAATAGTATTGCTCATGCAAAACCTCATCGGCCTGGATATAAAAACACCAATCGGCATCAGCGGGTATTGCCGCAAAAGCCTTGTTCGTTTCAAGTGCCAGCGTTCTGCCTCCTTCGCGGTGACTATCGTCCCATACTGTTTCGGTGATTTTCATTTTCTCCGATCGAATTCCTTTCACCAGCTCCAGCGTGCCATCATCGGATGCGCCAACCGCCACAATTACTTCATCACAAAGGGGCAGAATAGACATGATCGCTTCAACAATCGGATAATCCAATCGAACGGCATTTCTGACGATGGTAAAACCTACTACTTTCATATTACTTAAGAGCACGAAATGAAAATCGACTCATTTGAGGTTCGGGGTCACCTGGCATTCATTACCAAGATCGCTTTCATGTTCTGATGATTCGTGAAGAACCAAATTTAGGGAAAGGTTTTATTATCTTGGTGTTTAATGAATTGCCACGGCCTTAAGGCCGTGACAATATTGTAGGAAGTTTCAAGGGCTTTAGCCCAAATTAAGTAGTAATTCAAATACAACCGAAATCAACAACGATCTTATGAAGTCAATTCTCGTTGACTGTGAACGGATGAAATATCCCAACACCGGGCCGTATCATTTCTGCATGAACCTTGCTAACCAGTTGTTGAAGTATAAGGGTGAAGACGAGAATTTTTCATTTTTGGTTCCACCCAAGCTAAATGGCTTTTTTGGTAGTCAGGTGAGCTACGAAAAAATCAAATTGATTAATAAGTTATATCTGCCCTGGAGCCAGTCAAGATTTATGGCCGGCACAAAGAAGTTTGATGTTTGGCACATGACCTATCAATCATCGATGTATTGTCCTTTCAGCAAGAAGACAAAGGTTGTCCTTACAATTCTCGATCTGAATTTTTTGCACGAACATCCCGATAGCGAGAAAAACAAGAAATACCTCGATCTTATACAAAACCGGGTCGACCGGGCAGACTACATCGCGACCATTTCAAACTTTGGCCTGGAGGACGTGAAGAAGCATCTGAACCTTGGAACAAAACCCGCATCCGTGATATACATCGGATGTAGTTTTAATAACCCGCCTGTCTTCAAAGAGCCCACCTACAAGCCAAAGCGGCCGTTCTTATTCGGTCTTGGAACCGTGCTTCCAAAAAAGAATTTCCACATTCTGCCGTGTCTCTTGCAGAGAAATGATTTTGAACTCATCATCGCCGGCATTGACTCCTCACCCTATAAAACCAAGATTATTGAAGAGGCTAAACGATTTAATGTGGAGGACCGCCTCACGTTCACGGGCCCTGTTTCAGAAGAAGAAAAGACATGGTACTACATGAATTGCCAGGCTTTTCTTTTTCCATCCATAGCCGAAGGATTCGGGCTTCCGGTAATCGAAGCCATGTACCACGGCAAACCTGTTTTTATATCAACGCATACCTCGTTGCCCGAAGTGGGAGGTGATCACGCTTATTATTTCAAGGATTTTTCTCCGGAAACAATTCAATTAGCTTTCGAAGCGGGTATGAATCATTACCATCGTGTTCACCCGGAAGAATTAATTAAGAAGTGGGCACTCCAATTTGACTGGGCCACCACAGCCCGATCGTATCTCGAAGTATATCGATCGCTTGTTTGAGGGACTGACGAAAAAGAATCAATTATTTCTGACCACTCAGCATTTCTACATATTTGCCATTGACGGTGGCCGGAAGGAACATTTCAATTCGTTCCCTTACCTGTTCCACCGTTATGTCGTTGACACACTGACACGCTTTGGTTCTACGGCAGTTGTTGCAATTTTTATTCAACACCAGGTAGCTTGAGTTTTTCCCGATGGGCATCCATCGGCCAGGATGAATGGGTTTCATTGGAGAGTAAAGTCCTAAAGCAAACTTGCCGAGCGCAGATGCTAAATGAAGCACCCCCGTGCTGCAGGCTACCAATCCATCTGCCTGGCTGATAAATGACATCAAATCATCCAGGCTCAATTTTCCTGTTAAGTCCGTGACATGCGGGAGTTGAAACAGCTCGGGCTTTTCATTTCGCATAAGTTCGCCTTCTTCCTTTAGGCCAGTGATAAAGATTTTGTATCGATCAGCAGGAAGTGATTGAGCCAACGCATAGTAGTTTTCCACATCCCACTCTCGAGCGCTTCCTCGGGATTTGGGGTGTAAAATCAAGTTGAAGTGAGTGGTTGATAAATGACCGTTATGGCTGTTCAAAGGTGGAACAAGGCCATAAAAATCAGCAATCTCTTTTACATCAAAATCCCAAAACATTTTGAAAGGCGATAACAATTTGAAATTCAACTGACTCTCATGAAGCCGTGAACGAAGTCGGCTAAAGTCCACACGGTAATTGCAATACATCCAATTAAACCAGCGGTGGCCAGTGGCTACACGCCTCTTAATACCCACCTTCTTTGAAAGTTTTGCCAATTCGCGATCCGGGTAAATAAAAAGTATTGAGTCGGCATTGATCCCAAGGAGAATAGAAGGATCCCGAAGCACCTCCTCCCTGTCCAACAGTTTATCAACATGAATGCATTTATCGATAATGGGATGCGTGTACTTCTTGCCAACAAAATAAATTCTGATTTCCGGCATCGTGGCCTTCAAATACCCAAGCAGCGGTAAGGTGAGGATCACATCACCCAGGTTATCCGTGCGACTGACGATGACACGCTTGCCCAGGGCTGCCCGCTTGTTCACCTCATAAAGTTTGGCGTACTTATAAAATACATGGTTGGCTTCTGCTTTCGCCACCATTAAGCCTTCAAATCCATCAAGAAATCCTCTCTTTATTAAATAGCTCTTTACAAAGGCGAACGTTGTATGACCGAGAATCTTGATTAATGAACTTGACTTCTTTCCTGCATTTTCACAGGCAAATATTTCTGAGTAGCGCTGAATTTTCTCTAATGTCTCCCTTGAATCCTTGTACGCGCGATGAAGTATATCACCTTCAAGATGAATAGCAACCGTGCCTCTTTTTAATACGACCCGGTCGTGAGGATTTTCTCCTCCCCATAGACCTATTTCCTTGTTCCACAGCCTGATTTTCCTATCAGGGTACCAGGAACCGTGTTTGATCCACTTGCTGCCATAACTTGACAACCGGTTCATCCGGTAGGCCTCCGCCGGCCAATTTTTTTTTACTTCAAGAATGGATTGCGTCAGTTCAGGAGATAGGTACTCGTCTGCATCAAGGGATAAAATATACTTGTGGGTGGCCTGTGTCACCGCAAAGTTCTTTTGATCAATGTGGCTGCGAAAAAGGTGTTCAATTACGGTGGCACCTTTGGAAAGGCATATTTCTTTTGTCCGGTCTTTTGAGAATGAATCAATTACCACGATTTCATCGGCCACAGAACTGACTGAATCAATACATCGGGTGATGTCTTTCTCCTCGTTGTAGGTAATAATGACAGCGCTGATCTTCACCATCGGACAAAAATAGATATAAAGAATGATTTTCTGGTGATTAATGGCCACAGGGAGAGAAAAGGAAACCCCCGCTGACGGGGGTTTTGCTTCTTATCGGCTTGCAACAAACCCCATGGATTTGACCAGATTCATAAACTCAGCATGATAACCATTCTTATCCTCCCCGCGCGCACCCTGGGCTAACTGCAGGACATTATCGTACGAAAACCCTTTCACAAATTCTGAATCGCGAAGTAACATTCCAAAGGCAGCCACCGAAGCAGACCAGCGAAAATCATCAGATGTCCTTGAAAGAAGGATGTTGCTATCCGGCAGCGGATGCACGATCAATTTACTTACATCGCTGTCCGGGCTTTTGTAACGAAGTTTGATCGTCATCAGCTCTTTTGATGGGTTCGCCTCCTTTGTAACACGGGTTGTTTGGTATTTCAATTCATCAATTCTATAAAATTCACTTTCTACACCTTGTGGAATGATTTCGTACAAGGCTGTTACGGTATGTCCGGACCCCAGTTCGCCCGCATCCTTTTTGTCATTGTTGAAGTCTTCACTTTTGAGCATACGGTTTTCATAGCCAATGAGACGATATGCCTGGACTTTCGTTGGATTAAATTCAATTTGAAGTTTCACATCCTTGGCAATGGTAAACAGGGTGCCGCCAAACTCATTCACCAATACTTTCTGCGCTTCCAGAATCGTATCGATGTACGCGTAATTTCCATTCCCTTTATCGGCCAGAATCTCCATTTTGGAATCTTTGTAATTACCCATACCAAATCCAAGGACAGTCAGGAAAATTCCATCATTTCTTTTTTGCTCGATCAAACGTTCCATACCCCCGTTGCTTGACTCACCAATGTTGAAGTCTCCATCCGTGGCAAGGATGACCCGGTTGTTTCCTCCTTGCCTGAAATTTTGTTTGGCGATTGCGTACGCCAACTGAATGCCTGCCCCTCCCGCGGTTGACCCACCTGCCTGCAAATTTTCGAGCGCATCGATAATCGTTTTTTTGTCTCCTCCCGAAGTTGAAGGTAACACCAACCCGGCCGCACCTGCGTAAACAACAATTGCTACCCGGTCTTGGCCCCGCAACTGCTGCACCAACATTTTAAAAGATGCCTTTAACAACGGCAACTTATTAGGCGATTCCATAGAGCCTGACACGTCAATAAGAAATACCAGATTGGAGGCCGGTAGATTTTCGGTAGGAATTATTTTCCCCTGCAGGCCGATGTGCACGAGCTTATGTTTTTCATTCCAGGGAGCGGATGATATTTCCGTGTAGACGCTAAAAGGATTTTCTCCTTCAGGTTGTTGATATGAATAATCAAAATAATTGACCATCTCCTCGATTCGCACGGCGTCCACGGGAGGTCGCTGACCATTGTTAATAAATCGTCTCATGTTGCTGTAGGAGGCAGCATCCACATCAATTGAAAAGGTTGACAAAGGATTTTGCAAAGCACCGTGAAAAATGTTTTCATGAACTGCGTCATATTCTTCCGTGTTCCAC
>JANYKP010000286.1 GCA_025358195.1 Cyclobacteriaceae bacterium | reverse complement strand
AGTGAAAGGTCTTTTACTTTGTAGTTGAGTTTCTCGGCTACCATTGTAATTTTTGTTGTTTTCAGTGAATGAGGGGCCAAAGGTAACAAGAAGGTTTGTAAAGTTGATAATCCCCCACCGGTTTTGGTGGTTGCGTTAAGGCCCATTTGAACTATTAATCCTTCGACTCCTGTTCCTACGTAAATTCAATTGAATGAAGAAGCCGGAAATCAAAATTGAAGTAGTATCGGACGTGGTCTGCCCTTGGTGCTACATCGGTAAACGAAGAATGGAAAAAGCAGTGGACCAGTTGAAAGATCAATATGATTTTAAGATCACATTTTCTCCTTTCGAGCTGAACCCTGACATGCCACCCGAAGGCAGCGATCAGAAAGCCTATCTGTCAAAAAAGTTTGGCGGAGAAGAACGTTACAACCAAATCATCCAACAGGTTTCACAGGTAGCCGCGACGGAAGGGTTGAATTTTGATTATAGCAAACAAGCGGTTTCTCCCAACACACGCGATGCACACCGGATTATCTGGTATGCCAAGCAGGAAGGTAAACAGTCTGCTGTGAAAGAAGCCTTCCTGAAAGCGTACTTTGAAGATGGGATTGATTTATCAAAAAAGGAGAACCTCATCAAAATCGCCGGCAAAGCGGGCCTTTCAGCAGAAAAAGTAAAATCGCTGCTGGAATCCGCTGAAGGTTTAAAAGAAGTTGAATTATCCGAGCAAATGAGCAACCAGCGAGGGATCAGCGGAGTACCGTATTACATCATCAATAATAAATATGGAGTTTCCGGTGCCCAGCCTCCTGATTTTTTTGCCCGTACATTTCTGGAGATCGCCAAAAAACAGAATACTGATTGATGTCGGATCATTTCTTTAACAAGGCTTCTTGCTTTATAACTGCCGTCCACACGCTGGTCTTGCCGTTATCCATTCGTGTCCAGATGGGTGTGATGGTACCTGCATGAGCCGCGACATTGATGTACTTACTAAATAATTTTGAATCATCCGGCACGAACGGTGCCTCGCTGATTTTCTTTTCTGCAAAAATATTGCCGCCGTCCGTCGAGTAAGCGAGATAGACATCGGTTTGCAGATCATCATACGCCCGGCGATCATAATAAACTATGTAGATATTCCCGTTCGTTTGATCCACCGCCATCCATGGCAAAAACTGGTGCCTGCCCGGTTCATCGCTGTTGATTCGAACGGGCGGCGTCCAATAGTCCCCCCGGTTGGTGGTGCGGGTGAACCAAATGTCGGTGTCGTTTTCTCCATTTTTCTGATCCGCATAAACAAGATATAAACTCCCGTGTGATCTGCTTTGGCTGTTGTCAACCATCAAGACCGGCATACCATTGCAGTGATCGAGTCCGGGGATCGTCATCGACCATCCGCCGGATTGTTTGGCGATTCCAAGATCATTCGTAAGCCATGTTTTTCCGCCATCGTACGAACGGTCAAAGAAAACCAATCCTTGGTTGGCCCACGCCACAAAAATTCTTCCATCCAGCGCCACAGCCGGCACCGCACCTATTGCCGTATTATCATTATTAGCGCAATCACCCGGTGTCTGGCTGATCTGTATGGGTTTGTCCCACTTGTTACCCGCATTTGTCGACATACTAAATAAAATATGGGACTGGCAATTCTTATCATTCAGTCCGTAGGTATCGTATTGGGTCCATGCAGTATAAATGATTTGTTTTTTTGGATGAACAGCAGGCCACTGCTTGTCCTGGTCTTTTGGAGGATTGTTTCCGATGGAAACACCTTTGCTCCAAATCTTGCCGCCATCGTCTGATTTTTGGCAGACAATTCGGTCGAGCCATGCATCATTTCCCGGTCCCAGGCCACCGGGATCGGCGCGATGAAAGAAATAAATATCGCCTTTAGCATCTGAGATTACAGACGGATTGCCAAAGACGCCAAACGGAGAGGTGAGGATCGTTTCAATCCACGTGCGGCCGCTGTCGAGTGAGTACACGGAGCGGTTAGGGGCAATCCCGGCCACAATATTGCCTATCGTTTTGTGATTAATGGTAATGCTGGGATCCAGTGGTGGAGCAGCACCTTCTGCTTCCTCTGCCAACTTTATGTTTTTAAATTGGGCGCATGCTGTCATGCACGCCAGGCAAAAAGAAATGATCAGTAAACCCCTCATACTACTTCCCTTGTTACTTAGGCAACATAACTAATCCAATACCTTATGATTCAAATACTTACACCACTATATGATCACGCAAGCTT
>JANYKP010000276.1 GCA_025358195.1 Cyclobacteriaceae bacterium | reverse complement strand
GCAAATGCCGCGCCTCGTTGGTCTTGCGTATGCATCAAAACTTTTTAGAAATAATCCTGGATTAAGTTCCTATAAAGATCTCTCCAACAAAGGAAATGAGATAGCTTTTGGCACGATCGGCAATGCTTCCACATCGGAGGGAATGTTTTTCGAAGCGATCAATGCCGCCGGCGTTTTGCAAATACCGATGCTGACCGCGGTGTGGGATGATGACTATGGAATTTCGGTTCCACAGGAATTTCAGACTACAAAAGGAAGTATTTCGAAAATACTGGCTGGCTTTCAGCGTGAGCACGGTGAAAAAGGATTTGAAATTTTTACGGTGAACGGGTGGGACTATCCGGCACTTTGCAAAACGTTTGAAGCGGCCGAAAAGATTTGTCGCGATGAGCATGTGCCGGTCCTGATCCATGTCACGGAGATGACGCAGCCACAAGGACATTCTACCTCTGGTTCACACGAACGATATAAATCAAAAGAGCGGTTGCAGTGGGAAGTCGATCACGATTGTAATCGCAAAATGCGTGAGTGGATACTGGAGAATGAACTCAGCTCGCCGGATCAGCTAGATCAAATTGAAAAGGAAGCAAAGATTTTCGCGAAAGCACAAAAGGATGCGGCATGGAGAGCTTTCAACAAAGGCATTCAGCACGACCAGGAGGAACTGATGGGATACCTGGAAGAGGGAAAGGACCTGGAGCCGACGATTGACGATATCAAACGCGAATTGGAGAAGACCATCAACCCCACGCGACTGGAAGCAATGAAGGCCGCAAGAAAGTCATTGCGTCTTTTGCGCGGCCAGACATCGGATGTGCGCGACAAAATCATCCAGTGGGTGGAGCGGACTGCGGCAGAAAATCTGGAACGTTTCAGTTCGCATCTTCATAGCGAATCGGAATGGTCAGCCTTAAAAGTAGAGGTGATAAAGCCGGTATATTCAGAGAATTCGTCATTAGTTGATGGTCGCGAGATATTGCAGGCATGCTTTCGGGCAGCACTCGAGCGCGATCCTCGTGTGTTGGCTTTTGGTGAGGATGTTGGAAGAATAGGTGATGTCAACCAGGGTTTTGCAGGATTGCAAGAGAAGTATAGCGACCTCCGTGTAACGGATACGGGCATTCGCGAGTGTACGATACTGGGCCAGGGGATAGGTCTTGCTTTGCGCGGTCTTCGCCCGATTGCAGAGATACAATACCTGGATTATTTATTGTATGCGATTCAAATCATGTCAGACGACCTGGCATGTTTGCAATACCGTACCAAAGGAGGTCAGAAGGCGCCGTTGATCATACGCACACGCGGCCACCGGCTGGAAGGTGTATGGCATGCAGGGTCGCCCATCAGTCTCGTGCTGGGAAGCATTCGGGGAATTTATGTTCTTACACCCCGCGACATGACGCAAGCCGCCGGATTTTATAACACGATGCTGAAGTCAGATGATCCGGCATTGTTGATTGAATGTCTGAATGGTTACCGGATGAAGGAGAAATTGCCGGATAATATTGGAGCGTTCACACTTCCATTGGGGGTGCCGGAAGTACTTCGGGAGGGTAGCGATGTAACGATTGTGACCTACGGCTCGATGTGCCGGGTTGTAATGGAAGCGGCCCATGATTTGGAAAAATTGGGTATCTCGTGTGAAGTTGTTGATGTGCAGACACTCCTGCCATTTGACATTCATCATTCAATCGTGGAGTCAATAAAGAAAACTAACCGCGTTGTGTTTGCGGATGAAGATGTGCCGGGAGGCGCTACATCGTTTATGATGCAAAAGGTGGTGGAGGAGCAGGCAGCCTATCAGTATTTGGATTCAAAGCCGTTGACCATCACCGGAAAAGAGCATCGGCCCGCTTACGGAAGTGACGGCGATTATTTCTCAAAACCCAACCCGGAGGAGATTGTCGATACGATTTATGCCATGATGCAGGAGACGGATCCGGAGAAATTCAAGTCCATCTACTGAGTGTTATCCCCCTTTACGAATATCCAGCAGCTTAAAATCACCCGTTGTAACGGTATTACTCTTATTCAAGGCTCTGTCCTGAATGGTGATCTTTAGCATTAATGTTTTGATACTGAATAGAGGAAGAAAACCAGCGCTCTGCATACTATTTCGAATACTTCCGTCCAGTGGAGTTTTTTGGCTGAGATCTTTCGACAGAATCGGGAAACGTTGATCAAACGATGTAACTCCACAGTTTGGGTAAGCAAATTGTTCAAGCCAATTGAACTTGTTATATGTGCCGTCATTGCTTTTTATATAGAAGTCAACAAAAAAATTATAGTGATTGGGATTGAGCTGGAAATAAAAGGTATCCAACTTTTGATTCACTGTTTTGATTTCCCAATTAACGCAATTATAGGGTTTAACAAAATCCGGGAGCGAGTCAAACTTGGCAATGGTTCGATTGGTTTTATAGGTGATGTAAGTGCCATCAGAGGCGCTAGGTGGAACAGCTGTAGGAACGGCCCTCAATCCTTCCAAGCGGAAATAGAATTTGTCGTTGTAAGGAGGGCTTAGTTCTGAGGCTTCCAGTCCAATATCTCCGTCTCCGTCCTTAAATCGGACTGTTACAATCAGGGAGTCAACTGCCGAAGGGTCGGCAATATCCTTGAAAATGATATTGTCAAATATAATTTCCGGGACATTGGAGTACTGGGGGGGGTCGGCGCACGAAGCCAGGAAGATGGCCACCACTCCACATACAGAACCCCAATTTACTACCAGCTTCATTTATTATACATTTACCAACCTGTAAAATTGTAAACGCTTGCAGACTTTTAAAAGTTTTACCAAGGATATATATCCATTAAACGATGATTTATTCCGGGAAATTGCATTGGAATTGTTCCGTTTTCAGGCTATTAACAGCCAAGTATATCAAAATTACCTCACTTATCTCGGGGTAACGGCAGAGGAGATTACCAATGTATATGAGATTCCATTCCTTCCGATCTCTTTTTTCAAGTCCCACGTTATCGCCTCCGGTGATTGGACGCCTGAATTGATTTTCACCAGCAGCGGCACCACGGGGCAGGAAGTAAGCCGGCATTCAGTGCCATCGCTGTCATTTTATCTTCAACACAGTCAGCGAATCTTTGAAACGTTGTTTGGTCCACTGGAGCAATTTCATGTTGTAGGTCTGCTTCCTTCCTATTTGGAGCGCACAGGGTCATCTCTGGTGGCCATGGTTAATCACTTCATTAACATGAGTAAGTCACCGTTTTCCGGCTTTTACCTCAACGACCTGGAAGGACTTGTCACGCAACTGGAGCGCTTGAAAGATGGTCGAAAAATTTTATTGCTGGGCGTATCGTTTGCCTTGCTTGACCTGGCGGAACAATATGAAGTTGATCTTCGTCACTGTATGGTAATGGAAACCGGAGGCATGAAAGGAAGGCGTCAGGAGATTACAAGGCAGGAACTGCACGAAATACTCCGCAAAAACCTAAATATTGAGAAAGTCTATTCAGAGTACGGCATGACAGAACTTCTTTCTCAAGCGTATTCCCAAGGGGATGGACTATTCCAATCTCCTCCATCCATGCGGGTGATTTTAAGAGAAATAAATGACCCCTTTGGTCACGAAATCCGTTCTGCCGGTATTATTAACGTGATTGACCTTGCGAACGCCCATTCCTGTGCATTTATTGAAACTCAGGATTTAGGAAAACTTCACCAGGACGGTCATTTCGAAGTTCTTGGACGGATGGACAACAGTGATATTCGTGGTTGTAATCTGATGGTCGAGTGACCGTTTTTCTCGCTAAAGCGACAAAAACATGCGTTGAATTTGCAAAAGAAGGCAGTATTCTTAATTTTGTTACCGTTAAACCCAACCAGTATGAAAAGAGTTTTAGCCATTATCGCCCTCATTGGTTTTCTCGCTTCTTGCAGTTCTTACACGTGCCCAACGTACAGCAAGAAGGAAGTGAAGAAAAATGAGAGTAAAATCTAGGGATTCTTCATCTAGAGGTATTTTTTAATGTCGTCCGGACGTATTGTATCTCCGGCCATTATCACCAATCTTTCGATAACATTCCGCAGCTCACGGATATTACCCGTCCAGGGATGAGTTTCCAGCAGTTTGATTGCCTTTGGTTCTATCTCCTTTTTCCTGGAGCCATATTCGTCTGAAATATCTTTCAGAAATTTCTCCACCAATAATGATATGTCTTCTTTTCGGTTGGTGAGTGCTGGCACAGCTATAAGTATTACACCAAGCCTGTGATATAGATCTTCGCGAAAGTGTCCCGCTGTTATCTCTTGCTTTAAGTTCTTGTTCGTGGCTGCCAATACACGCACGTTCACAATAATGTCTTTGTCACCCCCCACACGGGTAATCTTATTTTCTTGTAAAGCACGAAGTACCTTGGCCTGCGCAGCGAGACTCATATCGCCGATTTCATCAAGAAACAACGTGCCGCCTTCTGCCTGCTCAAATTTTCCGATACGTTGCTTGATCGCAGATGTAAATGAGCCTTTTTCATGACCGAATAACTCACTCTCAATGAGCTCGCTCGGAATGGCAGCACAATTTACTTCTACGAATGGGCCTTCGCTGTTGTTACTTTTTTCATGGATTGAGCGGGCTACCAATTCTTTTCCGCTCCCGCTGGGTCCTGTGATCAAAACACGTGCTTCTGTAAGTGCCACTTTATCGATCACTTCCCGTACCTGATCCAACGCAGGAGATTGACCAATCATTTCAAACTTGCGTGATACTTTCTTCCGTAAAGACTTTGTCTCCTTAACAAGAGATTGACGATCCAGGGCATTTCGCACGGTGATCAATAACCGGTTGAGATCGGGTGGCTTCTGCAAAAAATCATAGGCACCCATTTTGACAGCATCCACAGCCATCTCGGTAGTACCGTGCGCAGAGATCATGATGAAGGGTGTATGAATATTTTTTTCCCGGGCGTTCTGAAGCACGTCCATGCCATCCATTTTTGGCATCTTAATATCACACAGCGCAAGGTCATATGAATTACTTTCGAGAAGAAGAAGTCCTTCCGCACCGTCTTTGGCTTCATCGACGTTAAGCTTCATTTCCTTTTGGTCGAGCAATATTTCTTTAAGCACTGCCCGGATGCTGGCTTCGTCTTCAATGATCAGAATTTTTGGCATGGAGC
>JANYKP010000252.1 GCA_025358195.1 Cyclobacteriaceae bacterium | reverse complement strand
ATTCCGGTTGCCCTCTTATTGATTCTTTTATTAAGCTGGACCGTCCTATCGTCATCGTTTTTTTGGACGATGTGGGTTCTGGTTATCATATTAATTCCATCGCTCAGTATTTCGGGGTGGAGCCTGATCCAGAAACCAAAGGAAATTACATTTTCCCGCCACCTGAAAATTGTTTTCGAGAATACGATCAGAAATATACTGCAGAGTATGTTCACGCTGAATTGCCTGCCGTACGAAGCCTTCATTAGCCTGGGCGCTATTTCCCGTACACTTTGGAGAATGTTTCTGGTCCGGAAAAACATGCTGGAATGGAGTCCCTCCGGGCTCTTGCAACCAAACAAAGAGAATTTTTTTAGCCTCTATGCAACGATGTGGTTTGCGCCTGCCCTGAGTGTAATCACTGGTGTCACACTGATCACGTATTTTCCAGCCGCTGTTTATCTGGCAGCTCCCTTTCTGATTTTGTGGGCGTTATCGCCAGCCATTGTGTACTGGGTGAGTCGCCCCATTCAAACATTTCGATCAACCCTATCCATCGACCAAAAGAAATATCTACGGGAACTTTCACGCAAGACCTGGGCCTTCTTTGAAACCTTTGTTAATCAGTCAGAAAACTGGCTGCCTCCCGATAACCTCCAACAATATCCAATTGTCAAGATTGCCCACCGCACGTCGCCTACCAATATTGGGATTTCACTCCTTTCCAATCTGGCCGCGCATGATTTCGGATACCTAACTACATCGCAGCTTTTAGAGCGTACATCCAATACACTGGGTACTCTTCAGAAACTTGAACGCTACGGCGGTCATTTTTATAATTGGTATGATACGCAAACATTGAAAACGCTTCCTCCCAAATACATCTCCACGGTAGACAGTGGGAATTTGGCGGGTAATATGCTCACCCTACAACAAGGCATGTTGGAAATCCCGCATCAAAAAATAATAAAGGAGAACCTCTGGGACGGACTTCATGATACGGTGCGTATCCTCGCCGAAAAAATCACAGCAGCAGATAAACCGGCATTCTTAAAATTTCAAAAGGAATTCGAAGGGGTTTGCAATACAGACAATGTACTTCTCAAGGATATCAAATACAATCTTGCAGGGATCGCCAACAGTTTACTTGGATTTATTAAGAATTCGGATGCAAAATCGAACTATGAGACTGCTGAATGGATCGATGCCCTGGAGAATCAAATTAAAGGATGGCAGGAAGAGCTGGCATTTGTGTCCGCCTTGATCACCTATGAATCCGTTCCGGAGAAATATAAAACATTAAGTCTGTTTCAGGGGATTCCAACATTAAGCGATCTGGCTAACATAAAAAATGAGCCTGGCGTATCGGATGGAGAGCATACAGAATTTTCAGCTTTTGAAAAATTGCTCCGTGAGGTGAGTCAATTGGCAAAGGTCCGGATAATAGAAATCCAAAAAGTAGCATCACAGTGCGCCGCGTATGCCGATCTGGAGTATGACTTTCTCTATGATAAATCCCAGCATTTACTCGCGATCGGTTACAATGCGGATGATCACTTTCGCGATCCTGGCTTTTATGATTTACTCGCTTCCGAAGCGCGGCTTGCAATATTTGTCGCCATCGCGCAGGGAAAAATACCGCAAGACAGTTGGTTTGCGTTGGGTCGAAACCTGATGACCGCAGAAGGGACGCCGGTCCTGATTTCCTGGAGCGGTTCCATGTTTGAGTACCTCATGCCAAATTTAATTATGCCGACCTATGAAAATACCTTGTTGGATGAAACCTGCAAAGGAGCGGTAAAAAGACAAATTGAATACGGAAAGCAGCAAGGCGTCCCGTGGGGTATTTCAGAATCATGTTACAATATTGTCGACGCCAGTCTGAGTTATCAATACCGGGCGTTTGGTGTGCCCGAATTGAGTTTCAAGCGTGGACTCGGTCTTGACCTGGTGATTGCACCCTACGCCACGGTCATGGCACTAATGATCGACCCGGAGGCCGCTTGTAAAAATCTTGCAAAACTAAAAGCGAAAGGATTCGAAGGCAACTATGGTTTCTTCGAGTCCATTGATTATACGCCATCACGATTGATCCGGAATAAGGTTCCTGCATTGATCCACTCTTTTATGGTTCATCATCAAGGTATGAGTTTACTATCATTGGCCTACGTTCTTTGTGATCAGCGGATGCAAAAAAGATTTGAAGCCGACCCAAATTTTCAAACTGCACTTCTTCTTTTACAAGAACGTGTGCCCAAAGCAATCGGATTTAATTCAACTTCTGCAGACGCTGAAGAAATCGTGCATTCTTCTCAAAATAGTGAAGTGTGGGTGATTAACACGCCGAATACACCTCATCCCGAGATACAACTGTTGTCGAATGGTAGTTACCATGTCATGGTCAATAACGCAGGCGGCGGCTACAGCCGGTTTAAAGATCTGGCGCTTACGCGGTGGCGGGAGGATACTTCGTGTAATAATTGGGGCACCTTTTGTTATGTCCGGGATTTGCAGAATGGAGACTTTTGGTCCACTACACACCAGCCGACCTTAAAGGAGGCATCTCATTACGAAGCGATATTCTCGCAGGGGCGCGTCGAATTTCGAAGAATTGATAACGGAATAGAATTACATACAGAAATCATCGTATCACCAGAGGATAATGTCGAAATCCGGCGCGTACACATTTCGAACCGATCACGATCAAAACGTAAAATTGAAATTACAAGTTACGGTGAGGTGGTGATTGCCTTGCCGGCGGCCGACGATGCGCATCCTGCCTTCAGCAATCTTTTTGTTCAAACAGAAATACTGGCGAATCAGAATACCATCCTTTGCACCCGACGCCCTCGCTCCGATGAGGACAGTCCGCACTGGATGTTTCACCTGATGAAATTGGATGACCACGAAGCGGATCATATCTCATATGAAACAGACCGTTATAAATTCGTTGGCCGGGGCAACAACTTAATCCATCCTCAGGTGATGAAGCAGGCTGAGCCTATGTCCGATTCTTCCGGTTCCGTGCTCGATCCCATCATTGCCATTCAATACCGAATTACCATCGGTTTGGAGGAGTCCGTCATACTGGATATGGTTACGGGTATTGCTGAAAGTCGCACAAGCTGTCAAAACCTGGTAGACAAATACCACGACCGTAATTTCAGGAATCGTGCATTTGAATTAACCTGGACGCATAGCCAGGTGGTGTTGCGACAGATCAATGCAAACGAAGCGGACGCACAATTATTTAATCGTATTGCCAGTTCTGTTATTTATTCCAATCCTGCATTACGTGCCCATAAGGATATCCTGATCAAGAATGGCAAAGGACAATCGTCCTTGTGGAGTCATTCCATCTCCGGAGATTTGCCCATTGTTCTTTTACAAGTTTCAGACTCTACCAATATTACTTTGATCAAGCAGCTCATGCAGGCTCGTTCGTATTGGCTTTTTAAGGGGCTGGTGATGGATCTTGTTATCATCAATGAAGATCACAGCGGCTACCGGCAGGTGTTACAAGATCAAATTCAAAGTCTCATAGCTGCAGGAATTGGGATCAATCCTACCGGCCGGCAGGGCAGCATTATTGTAAGACTAACAGATCAGATATCCACGGAAGACAGGATCTTACTGCAATCGGTAGCACGGGTTATCATCTCCGATAAGAATGGAACGTTGTTCGATCATTTGAACAGAAGAACAATCCCCGCGCAGACCATACCATTACTGGTTCAGAGTAAGCGATATGAGAATCCTTCCGTAAAAAATATGCCAGATCAGGAATTGCAGTTTTATAATGGGTACGGGGGCTTCTCTGCCGATGGAAATGAATATATCATCACGAACAAAGAAAAAGGAACTACTCCCCTTCCATGGATCAATGTAATTGCTAACCAAAACTTTGGAACCATCGTGACGGAAAGCGGTCCTTCGTATACCTGGTCTGAAAATGCTCATGAGTTCCGTCTTACACCCTGGAATAACGATCCCGTTACAGATAATTGTGGTGAAGCTTACTACATCCGGGATGAAGAAAGCGGGCATTTTTGGTCACCGACACCTTTTCCTGCAAAGGGAAATGCTTCTTACCAAACCCGTCACGGATTTGGTTATACTGTATTTGAATGTCGTGAGGACGGAATTCATTCCGAACTTTGGATCTATGTTGATCGCGAAGCACAAATAAAATTCACCATTTTAAAAATCCGTAACCTTTCAGGACGCACGCGGACGCTTACGGCAACCGGTTATGTAGAATGGGTGCTCGGCGTTTCCAGGTCCGTGTCTGCCATGCATATTGTTACGGAATTTGATGGGGAAGCAGGTACTCTTATAACCCGGAATCCCTACAATTCTGAATTTCCGAATCGCGCGGTATTTTTAAATGTGGACAGCGCCAAATTCAATTTCACAACTGACCGGAATGAATTTATCGGGCGAAACGGCACGCTTGAAAAACCAGAGGCCATGAGAAAGCTGCGCCTTTCAGGCAAGCAAGGTGCAGGTTACGATCCTTGCTCAGCTATCCAAGTTCCTTTTGTTTTGAATACCGGCCAGGAAAGGGAAATAATTTTCAGAATGGGTGCCTCCAAAGACTCCATGGAAATGCGGAATCTCATTCGTCAGTTTAGCAGCAAGGATGCTGCAGAAGAATCCCTTAAAAATGTCAGGAAATTTTGGATGGTTACACTCGGAGCGGTCCAGGTCAAAACGCCGGATGCTTCTCTTTCAATTTTAACCAACGGATGGCTGCTCTATCAGGTGATCTCCTGCAGACTGTGGGGACGAAGTGGATTTTATCAATCCGGAGGTGCGTTCGGATTCAGGGACCAACTTCAAGATACCATTGCCGTTATGCATGCGGTGCCTGCGTTGACACGTGACCAAATCCTTCTTTCAGCATCACGTCAATTCAAGGAAGGTGATGTACAACATTGGTGGCATCCTCCTCAGGGCCGAGGCGTAAGAACCCTATGCTCCGATGATTTATTATGGCTGGCATTTACTACGTCACGGTATGTTTCACATACGCACGATTTTACAATTCTATCGGAACTGATATCCTTCATTGAAGGGCGTGAGTTACATGCTCATGAAGAATCAAATTATGACTTACCGGTAACCACTGAACAAAAATCCACATTATACGACCACTGCAAGCGTGCCATAGGGCGATCTCTCCGCTTCGGCGTTCACGGATTGCCTTTCATGGGGTCCGGTGACTGGAATGATGGAATGAATAAAGTGGGCATCAACGGGCAGGGCGAGAGCGTTTGGCTTGGATTTTTCCTGTATGATGTTTTGAAACGGTTTGAGCCATTGGCAAAAATTATGAATGATGATGCGTTTGTTGAAACGTGCCAGCAGCAGGCCGACGAGTTAAAAATCATGATCGATACCAATGCCTGGGATGGGGAATGGTACCGGCGCGCCTATTTTGACGATGGATCAGCGCTTGGATCCGCCAGCAATAGTGAATGCAAAATTGATTCCATCTCCCAAAGCTGGGCCGTGCTGTCCGGAGCAGGCGATCCTGACCGGGCATATCAGGCTATGGAATCGGCTGATGCATACCTGGTGGATCGGAGAAATTCGCTGATCCGGCTTCTCGATCCGCCTTTCAATAATTCTGAAAGAGATCCGGGTTATATAAAAGGATATGTACCTGGCGTTCGTGAGAACGGGGGTCAATATTCGCATGCCGCGATCTGGATGGTCATGGCCGTTGCCAAATTGGGCAATCACAAAAGGACGTGGGAGTTATTAAACATGATCAATCCCATCAATCACGGCAAATCGGCCGACAAAATTGCGATCTATAAAACCGAACCCTATGTCATGGCAGCAGATGTGTATGGCGTGTCGCCCCACATTGGCCGGGGTGGGTGGACATGGTACACCGGATCTGCCGGGTGGATGTATCAGTTGATACTGGAATCATTTCTCGGGGTGAGGCGTGAAGGAACAAACTTATATGTGAACCCCTGTGTACCCGACACGTGGAAGTCGTTTGAAATCAATTACCGGTATGCTGCCGCGAACTATCACATTGAAGTACTTTTAACGTCTGGTAAAAAAGATTCAACCATAACCGTGGATGGTATTGATCAAACCGGGAAAGCGATTCAACTGATTGATGACGGACGCGATCATAAAGTACAAATCAGGCTATCCACTGCGGGCAGTCGTACGGAACAGATAAAACAGTTACAAGATTAAGTTCAAGGGAAAAAAGTACCCTGGCATAAAATTGAACAACATAACGAATCTCAGTTGCTTGTCACTCTTTCAAAAACTGTTTGCAACTCAGCACAAATTTTTCGAGAGGTGGTTGTGATGCGATCGGTGTTTTCAAAATAGAGACTAAAGCATTTGCGATGACCTTCTTAAGTTGATGGTATTCATCAGGCTTGCAAATGTAATACTGAGCGCCCTTCATATAAAGAAGCTTTACCACCTCTTTCTGAAAAGATGTGGAGAATATGATTACAGGAATTGATTTTAGCCGTTCGTCCAACTTGATTTCCGTCAGGCATTCAAATCCGTTTTTACACGGCATATTAAGGTCAAGGAAAATCACCTGCGGAAGTGGCTCATGGTCCCGGTTGAGAAGAGTCATAAGCTGTTCCCCATCATGCACAGTTGTAATGTTTATGGACAATGGAATTTCATTTAAGGCCTCCTTAAAGAGGCTGCGGTCGTCTGTGTCATCGTCGGCCAGCACGAGGTGAAGCGGGGCAGAAGGACTATTGCTGATCATTTTTTCTTCTTGCCCTCGAACAGGCTTTTGAAAAATCCTTTTTTCTCCTCTTTCTTCGCTACCGTGTTGAGAACGGGAACCTTTCCGCCGGTCTTGACAACCTGGAAATCTCTAAGCGTGTAAGAACCTGCAACCAGAAAAATATCGATATCATAAACATGTCCGGTATAGCCATCCAGGTTTGCCAGTTTGTTATTGACAAAGCAAAGAACAATAGACGGGAGCAAAAGACGAAAGACGGCAAATACACGACGATCACTAAAAAAATTACGAGCTTCCGTCGGACCTTTCCTTTTCCAGCGGGTAATATTTGTCTGGATGCCATGTCTACGCCCTCCGGAGAATACCGAGCAACATGGAAATCAAAGCAAACACAATTAAGAGGTGAATCAATCCTGTTGCACTGTAAACAAATACGCCGACCATCCAGCCGGTCATTAATATCAATGCGATAAAATACAGGAATGAACTCATAACCGATTTATTTTCTGTTAGTCATTTCCTTTATCCTTTAAAAAAAGCTTGCCAATGGATAGCAATCGCCCCTGGTAAATATGGAGGCATCAGAAGTTGTGGAATTTTTTCCACACGGTCTTTTTTGTGGGGATTTACTAGTTAGAAGCGGCCCTGTCCTTTGTTATTCAATTACGTCTGGTGTTGGCACACCTTTTACAAGTAATTAAAGTAATGTTTACAAGTAATGTTTTTAAAATCCAATACATAAAAGCCATGGGTAATTTATTGTATGTCATCGCCGTGATCTTGGTGATCAGTTGGTTGGTTGGCTTCTTTGCGTACGGAGCATCAGGTTTGATTCATGCACTTCTTGTACTCGCTGTCATTTCTGTGCTCGTGAGTGTCATTCGCGGAAGCAACCGGGTTTAGTAGTCCCACAGATCGTCATCTTTCTCATCTTTCTGTTAAATGAAATCGTGCCAAAAAGATGACTTTCATTTTTTGATCCTGACTAGAATATGAGCGCCATCGTAGACCGAACACCCTTTTATAAAAGTCTAAGTTTTAATCTATTAACCATTGGGTTGTTGACCCTGCTCTTGTACATCGGCCAGGGAATTTTGGTGCCGCTTCTTTTCGCCATTCTCTTAGCTTCGCTGCTCCTGCCCTTGACAAAGTTTCTTGAAAGAATAGGTGTCCGCCGGGTATTCTCGATTTTGGCTTCCCTATTCTTATCAACGATCATCATAGGATCCATTATTTATTTTCTGGCAAGTCAAATTGCCAACTTTCTAGACGACCTGCCCACCATCAACGATCGGCTGGACAAGTTATCAAACCTGGTGCAAAAATGGGTAACGGAGACATTTAATGTGGGTATCCGAAAACAAAATCAATACCTCAATGAAACCGGTCTGAAAGGGAAGGCGACCGGAGCTGCACTTTTGGGACAAACGGTCATTACGGTGACGCAAACGCTTTCATATCTGGTGCTTCTTCCCGTTTACACCTTCCTGATTCTGTATTACAAGGACTTGATCAAGAAATTCCTAGTGGATGTCTTTAAGAATAGCAGTGAAGATGAAGTGCGGGAAGTACTGAATGAGTCACAATCCGTGGCACAGGGCTTCATATCCGGGTTGATGATTGAATTGACCATTGTCTTTGCCTTGAACGCTATTGGTTTTTTAATTCTTGGCATTAAGTACGCGCTCTTCCTTGCCCTGGTGGCTGCCTTGTTAAATATTATTCCATACGTCGGAATGCTGGTTGCTAATGTCTTCTGCATGCTCATCACGCTTATCTCCGATGAAGTCATGCAACTAGGCGACGTTCTCTGGGTGGCTATTATTTTGTTGCTGGTACAGTTTATTGACAATAACTTTTTGATGCCACTCATTGTGGGCTCCAAGGTGCGGATTAATTCGCTGGTGACGATCGTGGGTGTCTTGGTAGGTGGTGCCCTGTGCGGTGTGCCCGGTATGTTTTTGGCGATTCCTGGCATTGCAGTGTTGAAAGTAATTTTTGACCGGGCTGAAGGCCTGAAACCGTTTGGGATGCTGTTGGGCGATGACACCCTAGCGAATAATGCAAACCGGAAAAAAATTAGTCATAAAAAGATAATCTGAAATTATTAAAGCAAGGAATCGTCATGATGAAGCCAGGGGTTTTTTGGAAGTTGCTTAAAAAAACCTTTGACGAATTCTTCGAAGACAATTCGCTGAAACTTAGTGCGTCACTATCCTATTACACCATTTTTTCTATTGCTCCGCTTCTCATTATTATCATTTCCCTGGCAGGAATTTTCTTTGGGCTGGAGGCTGTACAGGGAAGAGTTTATGGTCAGATCAACGGACTGGTCGGAAATTCGGCTGCTGCACAGATTCAGGAAATAATAAAAAACGTACAGACCTCCGAACACAAGCAAGGAGGAGCCGTCGCCGGGTTTATAATACTTATTATCGGCGCCACGGGTGTATTTACTGAAATTCAGGATTCAATCAACTATATATGGTCGGTAAAGGCAAAGCCAAAAAAAGGATGGCTAAAAATTATCATGAACCGGCTTTTGTCATTTTCTCTCATCGCCAGTTTTGGTTTTCTCCTGCTGGTATCTTTGCTGGTGAATTCGGTTATGGATGTGATGAGCGACAGGCTCAAATTATTATTTGCCGATGCAACTGTATACATCTTTTATGTTATTAACACTATAATTATATTTTTTACAATCTCCTTATTGTTCGCCATCATTTTTAAAATTCTACCGGATGCGAAGATCCGCTGGCGGGATGCCTTTGTAGGCGCCTTTTTTACCGCGTTGTTGTTTCTCATCGGCAAATTTCTGATTAGCTTTTATCTTGGTAGTTCCTCCATTGGGGTGACGTATGGCGCGGCGGCCTCCATCATTCTTGTTTTACTTTGGGTGTACTATTCGTCTATCATCTTATACGTTGGGGCGGAATTCACAAAAGTGTATACAATGCATTGTGGCGGAAAGATAACCCCCACTGACACAGCGGTTTTTATTGTAAAACAGGAAGTACGGGAAATCGACGTCGCTCCGCTAAAATAAATACGCCGCTTGGAGGGGAAGCCCCTGATGAGTGATATCATCGATCAACAGTTGGCCTAACATGAGGTAATTTTTCTACACCTATCCATGTAACGTGCTGAATATCAGGTGGCACAGTTATTTGTAAAAATGATAATAACCAAATGTGAATCGTTTATGAAAAATTCAATTAGAATCAGTCTTTACGCTGTGCTTTTCAGCATGTGTGTTTTTGTTTCCACAACGGATGGATATTCGCAAGAACAGGAAACTTCAGAAGAAGTTGATTTGACGCCCAAGTTTGGAATCAAAGGCGGGGTGAATCTTAGTAATCTATATGTTGACAATGTACAGGATGAGCATGTGAAAGTGGCTGGTCAGGTTGGTTTTTTTGCAAAATTACCCTTGACACGCGGCATTTCTTTGCAGCCTGAACTACTGTACACCAGCAAAGGCGCAAAAGTAACCTATGACAATTTATTGCAAGGCAAAGGTGAATATCGCTACAACCTGAACTACGTCGAAGTTCCCTTGACGCTGGTCTTTAACATCGTTAAAAACTTCAACCTGCATGGCGGTGGTTACATGGCGTATCTTACCTCCGCCAATGTCAAGAATCTTAATGACGGTACCATCACAGGCTTTAGTGATTTAAGGGCCGATAATTTTCACCGTGTTGATTACGGATTGGTGGGTGGACTTGGCGTTGATATTGAAAACGTTACCATCGGCGCGCGCTATAACTATGGAATGGCAGAAGTTGGCAAGTCAGGAAGTTTCTCCGGGGACATGACTCGAAACGCTAAAAACAGCTCCCTCTCATTTTTCATTGGAATAGCTTTCTAAGATCTAAGGGTATTCTTCAACGTCCGGCTTCCTTCCTCAAAAAGGAAAAGGCAAGACAAGCTGACCCTGGGATAGGTCACAAGCTCAGTCAGTGGAAAGGATGTTGAAGAACCCTTAACTATTCCAAAATAAACGGTAATCCCTTTTAGAGTGATGGAAAAGCGATTGTAAACGTAGTGCCCTCCTTCAATTTGGACTCAACGCGTATC
>JANYKP010000250.1 GCA_025358195.1 Cyclobacteriaceae bacterium | reverse complement strand
TTGCGTTTCTTTTTGTCGCAATACGGTGTTGATCCGAGCAATAAGCCTGCGCGTCTCTTTTATTTTCATCGGGTTTTCAATCGACGATACTTGATGGGCAAACTTCATTTTGCGCAACGATTCTTTTTCGCTGCCAAGTTTCTCTTTCAGCTCATCAAGGTTCAGGTCTTTAATTTCCGTGCTCTTCATACGCTTATTGTTGTTCTACGTAGTCTCTTCGTACTACAAATCGTGTCTTAATCGGAAGCTTACCATCGGCCAGTTTCAAGGCCTCCAGAGCCACTGCCCGTGTTACACCACCTGCTTCGAAAAGGATGGTTCCGGGTTTTACGGCAGCCACCCAATATTCAGGAGCGCCTTTACCTTTACCCATACGTACTTCAGCAGGCTTCCTTGTTATCGGCTTGTCAGGAAACACCCTGATCCATACCTGACCTTCTCGCTTCATCGCCCGTGTCACAGCGATACGAGCTGCCTCCAACTGACGTGCTGTGAGCAATCCCATCTCGATAGCTTTTAAGCCAAAGGACCCAAAGGCAATAGTATGTCCGCGTGTTGCCATTCCTTTGACGCGGCCTTTCTGTGATTTCCTGTATTTTGTACGCTTCGGTTGTAACATCGCTGAAACCTATTTTAATCGTTCCTTCTTTTATCTTCTTCCACCTCGTGCAGCACCACCTCCGCCACCACGGTTCTCACCACCTCTGCCTCCGCCACCGCCTCTTCTGTCACCCCCACGGTCGCCCCGATTGTCGCTTCTGCGTTCGCCACGCTCGCCACCTCTTCTCGGTCCGCCGCCTCCCTGGCCTTTGTTTTCTCCCTGGGATACGATACCGATGTTTGGCGATAAGTCGCGTTTGCCAAAAATCTCGCCTTTAAAAATCCATACTTTGATTCCGATCTTGCCATACACGGTCTGTGCTTCTGAGATGGCGTAGTCAATATCAGCGCGCAGTGTATGCAGTGGTATTCTTCCTTCCTTATATTGCTCAGTCCGGGCCATGTCGGCACCTGCCAGACGACCGGATAATTTGATTTTAATACCCTCTGCTCCAACTCGCATGGAAGACGCGATGGATTGCTTCATCGCCCTGCGATACGAAATGCGGGCCTCCAGCTGCTGGGCGATTGATTCCCCCACCAATCTTGCATCCAATTCAGGACGCTTGATCTCGAAGATGTTGATCTGAACATCTTTGCCCGTGAGTTTTTTTAATTCTTCTTTAATCTTATCGACTTCTGTGCCGCCTTTTCCAATCACCACTCCCGGTCGGGCTGTGTGAATCGTCAGGGTAATACGCTTGATGGTGCGTTCAATCACCACCTTTGCGATACCGCCCTTTTGAATGCGTGCATCGATGTACTTTCTGATCCTCTGGTCTTCCACCAGTTTATCGGAAAATGTCTTTCCGCCGAACCAGTTAGAGTCCCAACCACGAACGATGCCGAGGCGGAAGCCGACAGGATTAATTTTTTGTCCCATTATGCCTTGGTTTCTTTTTCAACCTTTTTTGTTTCCGTCAATTGTACTGGCATTCTATCCACCACCAGGGTGACATGATTCGAACGCTTGCGCACGCGGTGTGCGCGACCCTGCGGTGCCGGGCGTAATCTCTTCAGCATACGTCCACCCCCCACATACACTTCTTTTACAAATAAGTCCGCCTCTTCCAACTTCACATCCTTGTTCTTTATTTCCCAATTCGAAATCGCTGACATCAACAACTTCTCCATTCTCTCGGCCGGATGCTTGGCTTCGTACTTAAGTACATTCAACGCCTTTGCTACACGTTCACCACGAATGAGGTCTGCGACCAGGCGCATTTTGCGGGGTGAGGTGGGAACGTCATGCAGATGGGCAGTCGCGGGACCTGTTTTGGCAGCATCTTTTACCGCCTTGAGTTTCTCACGCTTCTTAACCGACCGCTTTATCTTCTTTTCTGTTGCTTCCATGATTCAACTATTATTTAGCAGAAGCTTCTGCCTTGTTGTTTCCAGTATGGCCTTTGAAAGTGCGGGTGGGTGCAAATTCGCCCAGCTTGTGCCCTACCATATTCTCCGTGACATACACGGGGATAAACTTATTGCCGTTGTGTACAGCAAATGTGAATCCTATGAGGTCAGGTGTAATTGTACTTCTCCGTGACCATGTTTTGATCACGGATTTTTTACCTGACTGCTCCATCGTGCTCACCTTTTTCGCAAGGCGTGCATCGAGGTATGGACCTTTTTTAACTGACCTTCCCATTACTTTTTCCTCCTTGTAATAATTAGACCATCTGAATATTTCTTAGGGTGTCTTGTCTTCTTACCCTTTGCCAACAATCCTTTGCGTGATCTTGGATGACCACCGGACGCTCTTCCTTCTCCACCACCCATCGGGTGATCAACCGGGTTCATAGCAACGGCGCGGGTGCGGGGACGAACTCCTCTCCAGCGACTGCGACCTGCCTTTCCAACCGATTCGTTCATGTGGTCAGGATTTGATACTGCTCCGACTGTGGCCAGACATCTTACCAGGACGTTGCGCATTTCACCGGAAGGCATTTTAAGGGTTGCATAATCGCCTTCCCTTGCCAATAATTGAACAAATGAACCAGCGCTTCGGGCGATAGATGCTCCTCTTCCTGGCTTATTCTCCACGTTATGGATAATCGTACCGAGCGGTATTTTGGAGAGTGGCAGTGTGTTCCCTACTTCCGGGGCGATATTCTCACCGGCTAGTACGGTCTGTCCTACTTTTAATCCCTGAGGTGCAATGATATATGACTTGAACCCGTCGGCGTAATACAACTTTGCCACCCGGGCTGTTCTGGTGGGATCGTATTCAATTGACTTTACAATCGCCGGCACATCAAACTTGTCACGCTTAAAGTCGATGTCTCTTAATTTTTGTTTGTGACCGCCGCCGATGTAACGCATGGTCATGCGACCGTTGCTATTCCGTCCGCCAGTCTTTTTCAAAGAAGTAAGCAATGACTTCTCGGGGCGACTTTCGGTAATGTCATCAAAGCCTGGCGACAATCTGTGTCGGGTGCCTGGTGTAATCGGTCTTAATTTTTTTAACGCCATCGCTTATCTTCTATTAAACGTTGCCATAAAAGTCTATCACTTCGCCCTCAGCGAGGGTAACAATTGCCTTCTTGAAGTTGGGTCTGCGGCCCGACAACGTTCCAGCTTTGGTTGAACGCACTTTCAACTTACCCATCATGCTGAGCGTATTTACCCGCTCGACGTTTACGCCATACATTTTCTCAACTGCATTCTTAATCTCAACCTTGTTGGCTGTGATCTCTACAATGAAACCATACTTACCCTTTTCGTTGAGGGCAGAAACTTTCTCAGTAACCAGGGGGCGCTTCAGGATACTCATCGGATTACTTGTTTAAAAGATTATCGATTTTTCCAACGGAGCTTTCCACCAGGATCAACTTATCTGCATTGATGACATCATAGGTATTGATCTGCGATGCGGTGATAATTTTTGTGTTCCGGATATTCCGGCCCGAGGAGGCTATGTTGTGGTTGCTTTCAGGAATAACGAGGAGGGTCTTTTGAGAGGTTACTCCCAGTGACTTCAGCATGCTGATATATTGTTTGGTCTTGGGTGCCTCGAAGTTGAAATCTTCAATGATGGCGATTGAATTGTCTTTGGCTTTGTATGTCAGCGCCGATTTACGCGCCAGGTCTTTTACCTTCTTATTTAACTTAAAGGAGTAATCGCGGGGAGCGGGACCGAAGACACGGCCACCACCTTTGAACTGCGGGTTCTTGATGTTACCCGCGCGGGCACCACCAGTTCCTTTTTGCTTCTTGATCTTTTTGGATGAACCGGTGATCTCATTTCGCTGCTTGGATTTATGCGTTCCCTGGCGTTGGTTAGCCAAATGACTTTTCACATCTAACCAGATTGCGTGGTCGTTTGGCTCGATGCCAAAAACCTCGGAGGAAAGGTTGACTTTACGGCCGGTGGTCTCGCCGCTATATTTTGTAATTGCTACGTCCATCACTTTTGCAGGATTATGGTTGAGTTTTTCGCACCTGGCACAGATCCGCTGACCAGGATCAAGTTGTGTTCCGTGATGATTTTCACAACCTTAAGGTTGGTGATTTTCACCCGGTCGTTGCCCATGCGTCCTGGAAGGCGCTTTCCTTTGATCACCCGTGATGCAAAGGAGGCGTTACCCATTGAACCCGGTGCACGGAGTCGGTTATGCTGACCATGAGTCTGGCCACCCACTCCAGCAAAGCCGTAACGCTTTACTACACCCTGGAAACCGTGCCCCTTAGAGGTACCCACAGCATCCAAAAAATCGCCTTCGGCAAACACATCCTGAATACGGACTTCTTTGCCGAGTTCGGCAATACCGTTGAACTCTGCGCCGAAGTCACGAAACTCAACCACGTCCCGCTTGGGTGTGGTATTAGCTTTCTTGAAGTGACCTACCAGCGGCTTGGATGTGTTCTTTTCTTTCTTCTCTCCGAAGGACAATTGCAGGGCCGAGTAGCCATCAGTCTCTTGATTCTTGATCTGAGTGACTATGCAGGGTCCCGCCTCGATGACTGTACAGGCGATATTCTGACCATCCTGGCCGAATACGCTTGTCATCCCAATCTTACGTCCTATAATTCCAGGCATGGTTGAAACCTATTTTGCTGTTTTTAAGCCGATTTGCGGGTTTTGTGCCGCAAAAAGGACTGCAAAGATAGGAACTGCCCCGGAGTTACCAAGTGTAGAATTTAAAAAAAATAAGGAATCGAGGGATTCCTCATGGAGATTGGCGTGGAGCTAGGGCTAACATTTGATAATCAAGGCGTTGGGAGTCTTCAAAAATCAGATCCGCTCTACGCCCAATCCAGGCCTATCGGAACAGTACATAATTCCTTCTTTCAAAATGAATCCGCCTTTCACGACGTCACGGGCAAGATCAAGACTTCCGTCCAGGTCAATGTATTTGGTGTTGGGGCAGGCAAATGCCGCATGCAAGGCTGCTGTAATGCTGACAATGCTCTCATCATTGCAGCCCCAGAATAAATCGATATTCTCATGAAAGCCGATGTCAGCAATTTTAAGACCTTGACTTATGCCTCCGCATTTCATCAATTTGATATTGAATATGCCAACAGCCCGGGGTGGTTTGATAAGTTCCAGAGCATCCTTGGCGGAGAGCAGGGATTCATCGGCGGCAATGACAGCACGCACTTCAGCTGGCAATTGTCTGATCTCTGCTACCGCCTTGGCTGGCAGCGGCTGCTCAATTAATTCAATGTTGAGTTGTTTTGTGCGTTTGTAAAATTCAATCGTCTTGGCGGAGGTATAACCTTGATTGGCATCAATTCGAATTAAAAACTTCTGGCCAAACTTCTCCCGTAGCTTCACCAGGCGCTCGATATCTTCCTCCAGGTCTTTGCCAATTTTTACTTTTAATGCTTTGAAGCCAAGCTTTGCATACTCATCTGCTTCTTTTAATGTATCTGCTACATTCTTAATTCCGATGGTATTCGATGTCGGCATGGATTTGATTTTCTGGCCGAGATATTTCACCAGCGGAATTCCGAGAAGCTTTGTGAATGCGTCGTGCAGCGCAATATCAAGAGCAGCACGGGCGGCTGGAGTTTTCGGAAATTTCAGCCATAGTTCGAAAAGCAGTTGATTTATCTCATACAAGTCTCGCCCAATTAGAAATTCGAGGTTCTCCCCAGTAAGGGCAGCATTGGTCTGATCTAAGTTTTCACCGGTCACATATTCACTTGGATTGGCAGCACCAATGCCGGTCGTGCCGTTCTCCAGCGTTATTTCTACGAAGGTGTTGAGCACTTCATCGATTGTCTTGAAAGCGATTGTATAAGGTTTGGTGTTTCCAAGGTCGGCAGTCCAAACGTTGATACTTTTTATTTTCATTGCTTGCGATTATTGTGAAGTTGCGCCATTTCGAATGCAACACAAATCATTTCCCGCAGATCTTTGCGAATTTTCGCAGATAAAATACAAATCTGCGTTTTAAATCTGCGTTAATCTCCGATCGTTATCAGGATGCGGGAGAATGCTCTTGCTGCTCAAGTTAGCTGTACTGTTTTATCTTTGAACTTGAAATCCATACAATCCGTGACTAAACCTGTGCGATGGATTTTTCAATCATGTCCTTAAAGATGGGTATTAGTTTATCAACACCATCTTCCAACGGAAGAATTGCTGGTATCCCCAATTCCTTCTCGTATTTTCTGGCGTAGTCGCGGGCGTCTTTTTCAGTCATCTTGGCGGTGTTAATCGTGAGTGCTACTGTGGGGGCACCGTAAATTCTTATCAACTCAATCTCATCCTTCGGATCGGGAAGATAGGCAGGATAGTATTCCATGTCTTTGTATTGCTTCCTGGCAGGATTGTGTTGTAGCACCACCCCATTGGCGGCAGCCGAGATGATCCACTCAGCACCCGCCGGCCCGCTTGGATTCCGCAGTGAAGATTGTCCTTCAATAAAAACGATGTCCGGTTTGACCTCCTCCCAGCATTGCACAATGGCGTGTTCCATCTCTCCGGAGATGAAATCATTCAATGTTGAATCGAAAATGAAACCGTACTTTGCTCCTTGCATCCACCCTGTCTGCCCGGTGTAAATCATCTCTGCTTTAAAACCTGCTTTTCGCATCGCTTCGGTCAGGAATCGTGTGGTGGTCCGTTTGCCAAGCGCACAGTCCGTTCCCAACACGGCAATTTTCGGACATTTCACTTCGGCAATCCTCCCTGACCAAAAATGAAGATCCTTGAATTTCTTGGGCTTGCGCACATCAATGAGTTGAAGACCTTTTGCTGCGGCGAGGGCGGCAAGGTCAGCATGATCGGATACGTAGTCGTGCAACCCGTTTACCAGATGAAAATTGTTTTCCAAAGCATCGTGAAGCATGGAGCGTAATGAATCAGGAATAACACCGCCCTTGGTGGCAACACCCAGCACACAATACTCTGCCTTGACAAGGCTCTGCTTTACGAAGTCAGCGATGGAACCGTACACCGGGATATTTCGCTTCTTACCATCCAATATTTCGCCCGCGTCCTTGCCGGGATGCTTGTGATCAATGATGCCCAAAATATTAAAGCGGTCAGAACCACGGATGAGGCCGTGGGCCGTCTTTCCACTGTTGGAATCGAGGTAGCCAGCGGTGATAACGATTGCGTTGCTTTTTTGCATAAAAAAATTTGATCGGGAAAATTCGTGTAATCGGGATTAATGTGCAAACGCCAAAATCAAATTATAGCTGAACAAATTCTCAGCTTCACACTTCCAAGCTTCTCAACCTTCATAAAAGCAATTTAATGTAAATTTGATCCCGATAGCGATCGGAAGAAAAACGCTGCATTTATGAGAATCTGGATTCTGGCAGGCATCGTGCTTATGGGTTGGGGGAGTCAGGCACAAACGATCGTGGGCACCTGGCAGCTCACGGATGAAAAGACGTGCTTCCAAAGTCAGATGGAAAAAGGTGAGACAGAAAAAGAATTGGAGAAAGACATGGGCTCTTCGCGCAATGCCGTGGCCCGTTTGATCCGCTTTGATAAGAAAGGCAGTGGAGAAGAGGGCATTTTCTCATCCGGCAAAAAGAAAGCTGCTGGTATGAGTACATTCCACTATAAAGTCAATGGCTCCGAACTCTTATTACTGGACATTAAGTCCGGCATTATGACGCAACAATTCGTCATCGACACGCTTACCCAATCGAACCTAACCATCCACTATCTGAAAAAGGATTGTGAGATAAAGACGTTTACACGGATCAAATAATGCTTACTGAAACTCAGGCTCGGCGCGACATTCGAAAACTTTCATTGGAAGAACTAAAGGAGTTTTTTATCGCGAAAGGAGAAAAGGCATTTCGAGCACAGCAAGTATATGAATGGTTGTGGATGAAGTCCGCCAAGAGCTTCGAGCAGATGACGAATATCTCACTACCCACGCGCGAAATGCTGAAAGAACATTTTGTCATCAATCACATCAAGGTTGACAACATGCAGCGGAGCGCTGATGGTACTATTAAAAATGCGGTGACGCTTTTCGATGGATTAGTGGTGGAATCGGTCTTGATCCCCACAG
>JANYKP010000214.1 GCA_025358195.1 Cyclobacteriaceae bacterium | reverse complement strand
GCTACGACAGAAATTCAGCTACTTCAAGGAAGACTCCACACCCAAAATACTGACGGCCAGCAAGAACAAATATCTCATTGCCGTGCCGGAGTCCTACCGGAAGACCTACCGGAAAATGAAAACGATAGAGATGAAGCCGGTCTACCCGAAAATTCCGGACTCCTTAAAAGTTGATGAGGATCCTGGGCTTTTATTGGCCGAGCGGGATGTGACCGACAGCACCATCGCTAAACAAACCATCGAGGCCGGTGACAGTGCATATGCCATCACGAAGACAAAAGAAAAGTATAATCTTGACCAGGACTTGTACATGTGGTATTTCCGTGAGATGCTGGTCCTGCCGGACGTGCGAGCCGCTATTGAAAACAAACTCAATAAAAAGGACGATGAAGCTTCCGGCAAGGAAGTGAAAAAGGAGAAAGTGGGATTTTTTAAAGGCCTGAAAAACATTTTCAAGAAAAAACAGAAGCCTGACTCCACGGGCACAACAAATGATCCGGCGCTAAAGACGAAAACCGATGTAAACGCTCCGGATCAACCGAAAAAGAAAGGGAGTCTGTTTAAGAAAAAGAAATCAGATCAGCCAGAAAAGAAAAAGGATCCAGCCAAGAAGAAAGACGAAGGCGATGGATTTTGACGGTTGCTAATCAAATAACGTGAGGTTACCGAATTGATCCGCAGGAGGTGCGGGCAACATGACCAGGCGATCATTGTATTCGGGCGCGTTGACCCGCGGAGAGACAGAATAATAATCCAAGGAACCGGAAAAAGATTGAAGTAATGAGAGGAGTTCAGACTCGTTTGCTGAATTTAGCCATGCCTGCTCCGCATCGGGATGCAAGATGACCGGCATGCGTTCACTGATGGGCGCTACCGATTCATTAGCTCCCGTAGTGACTACGGTGAAGGTATGATTCATGGTGTCTTGCACATCTTCGTATTCTTCCCAAAGCCCCGCCATGCAGAATTGACTTTTATCTTTTAGCGTAAACCGATACGGTATGCTGGTGCGTTTACCCACTTTTTTCCATTCGTAAAATCCGTCCGCCGGGATAAGGCAACGTTTTTCTCTCAATTTTTTTCGCAAGACTGATTTTTCCGGAAGTAATTCGATCCGCGTGTTAATTATTTTCTCGCCAAGGGGTTTCTTATTGGCCCACGACGGAGGAGTGCCCCAATAAAAAAAGGAGATACCCTTTTGACTTTCCTGGGTAATTACCGGAAGCAAATGTGTCGGGGCGGCGTTGTAACGAGGCTGGTAGCCCTCCGGCACATCTACCGAGAAGCGCCGGGCAACTTCATCGGCATTCGCGGCAATGGAATATCGGATGAACATGATTAGTCTGCTTCGACAAATGATAAGGCTCTCATCTCTGACCAATATAAACCTTTCCGATCAAATGAGGCGAAGCCTACATGTCCACCGCGGGCAGGAAATTCAAACGTCACACGCGGGTGGCCCAGAAAACGTTCGGCCGGATAGCAATCCTTGCTGAGAAAGGGGTCATTCAGTGCATTTACAACGAGCGTTGGGACCTTAATATTTTCTATGAAGTGAAGAGAACTGCATTTCGTGTAATAGTCGATCGCATCCTGAAAGCCGTGGATGGGCCCGGTGTAATGATCATCAAATTCTAACAACGATTTGATCCTACCCAGCTTTTCGATATTCAGGTCTTTTCGTAAGGCCGCTTTCGATCTTACTTTGTTCGTTAGACTGATAAGAAATCGTTTCGTATAAATCCAGTTACCGGGTTTCGATATTTCCAGGCAGCTTGAGTGGAGATTGATCGGGACGGAAAAAACGACCGCTTTCTTCACGGCAGTGTGAACATTTCCTTCACCAAGGTATTTGAGTGTTATGTTTCCACCCAAGCTGAATCCAATGAGGAAAATGGTGCCATACTGTTTAGCAGTGTGGTGGATAACGGTCTGCAAATCGTCAGTCGCACCACTATGATAGAACCGCAATTGACGGTTTATTTCACCACTGCAGCCCCGGTAGTTCCAGGACAGGACATCAAAGCCTTTTGAAAAAAACGCTTTCGCCATGCCCACCATATAGGCTCTGCTGGAATTGCCTTCCAGGCCGTGGCTCATGATTACACACCGGGATGCGCCTTGCTTATACCAGTCCAAGTCAAGAAAATCATCGTCGGGGGTGAGGATCCGTTCCCGCTGAGGTGAGTGCATATCAACTTTCCGTAAAAGCGCGGGGTATATTGTTTCAAGGTGGCGGTTGAATAGGATCTTCGGTGGAGAATAGGGGAGCATGCTGGGTGGTGCAGGGTGTTGGGTGTTGGGTACTGGGTACTGGGTGCTGGGTACTTGGTACTGGGTACTTGGTGTTGAGTACTGGGTGCTGGTGGTCGCAATCCAGAGGCTACCAATTCATTTTCTCTTTCAACGATGTG
>JANYKP010000173.1 GCA_025358195.1 Cyclobacteriaceae bacterium | reverse complement strand
CAGCAGCCGCTTGTGTTCCATGCTGATTTTCAATTTCGTTTTTTTTCGAAAGAAGAAATTCAATTATTTCTCTCCAGGATCAGTCAAATAATTCTTGGTTTTGAAAATAGCATTCAATCTGAGCTAAGTAACATAAAGCTGTTACCAGTTTCTGAACGTTCATTGTTATCGAGTTTTAATGCGACGGGTGTTGATTACGACCAGAGCATGAGTGTTGTTGATCTGTTTGAGTCGCAGGTTGTTGTTCATGGAGATAAGACAGCGGTGGTTTTTGGAGATAGTTCGCTGAGCTATGCGGAGCTGGATGCACGTTCCAATCAGCTGGCGCATTACCTGCGGAGCAAGGGAGTGAAGGAGGATAGTCTTGTACCGATTGTGCGCATTCAAAGTGATGCGGCAGTACGAACACTGGCTGGAATGTACCCGTACGATAATTTTGAAATTGAGGCTGAAATGACCCTTCGGTCAGGACATGTCGAAGTCAACCAGGCACTCGAAGAAACACTTCGAAACCGGTTGGACATTGCGGGAATTTATGTGATAGAAGCGCGCATCGGTTATCTCGCCTATGCACCTGAAATTGCTGGTGCTATGTTAAGAAGACAACAAGCTACTGCGGTAGTGGCGGCCAGGTTCAAAATTGTAGAAGGTGCTGTCAGCATGGTGCAGATGGCGCTGGATCATCTCAAAAAACAAAATATTATTGAGTTGGATGAAGAGCGAAAGGCAGCGATGGTTAGTAACCTGATGGTAGTTCTTTGCGCTGATAAAGATGTTAGCCCTATCGTAAATACAGGCACACTCAATCATTGATATGGAAGGTGGGCGATGAAAAAACTAATGTCCAATTTCTAGCGCGATATGGCACAAAAGAAACCATTTGTTCTTCGACTGGATCCGGAAGTTTTGAAAGCCATGGAGAAATGGGCCTCCGATGAGTTCCGAAGTACCAATGGGCAACTGGAGTGGCTTATTGCGAAGGCATTGAAAGAATCAGGGAGATTAAAAAAGTAATTACGAATAACGAATAACGAATTTAACTGTGCTCAAATGCTCAGCTCCCAGCCGCCCTTTCATTCCTTTAATTGCAACCCTTCGATGTCTCCGTTTTCTGTTAGCATGATGGCGATGCCCCGGGTCGAAGGGAATTGTGCAAAGGTGATGAGCATGATGGACGTAAATGGCACGGAAAGCAGCATACCCAACAATCCCCAGACCGATCCCCAAAACGATAAGGCAATCAATACCACCAAGGGACTAAGGTTGAGGGATTTGCCCATCACTTTCGGCTCAACATAGTTTCCAATGATAGTGTGAATGATCATGATGCTCCCAAAGACCCAGGCAAAGGGCCAGAAGGCGCCAAACTGAAGGATGGAAAATATAGCAGGAAGCAATGTGGAAATGATGGAACCCACATACGGAATGAAGTTCATCGCGAAAATGAGAAGGGCCCACAGGAACGCAAAGTCAACGCCAACAATAACCATGACGACATAACCCAGGATGGCGGTGGCGGCGCTTACGAAGGCTTTGACCGTCATGTATTTATTGGTTGAGTAATAGATCTGGGTCATGAGATAAGAAATCTTATCCGCCTGTCCCGGTGCATTGAAAACGAGTGAAAGTTTTTTGACGAAAGAATTTTCCTCCAACAAAAGGAAGATCGTATAAATAAGTACAAGAAACAGGTTCCCCACTAGCGTAGAGGTCGAAGTGACCATGTCTTTCAAAAATCCTTCAATGTTCAGCTCGCCAATTTTAGTCTTGATATCCTCCGTAATATTCTCTAATCCAAGGTCATTGCCCAGTGACACGATCATCGAATTCAATGTCGAAAGGTACGTGGGGTAGTTCGTGATAATCTGGTTGATATTAGCCACCAGGATCTGGATGGATCCTTCTATAATTCCAACAATGGCAAGCAGGGCAATGGCTCTGCGTATCCAGGGATTTAGGGGCTTGCCTCGTATTTTTATTTTTTCGATCAAGCCATTGAAGGCTTTGATCAGGTACCATAGCAGGATACCGAGCGCAATTGGTTTGAGTAATTCTTTGAAAAAGATCAGGATAAAAATAATAATGGCAGTAAACAACGATACGCAAAGCGCTTTGAAGAGCAGAGATTCCGTGAAACGTCGTTCATTCATGCTGAGGTCGATGCGATTTACCACGAAATCTACAAAAGAGCGCCAAACATTTCATCACCGGACAAAAAGCACCCTAAACGCGTCCGGGTTCAATCAATGACCTTTCTGCTATTCGCTTCTGAGGGATTTGACCGGGTTGGCCAGTGCGGCCCTTAGTCCTTGTAAGCTCACCGTCAGGAAAGCAATGACAATCGAGGCCGATCCAGAAGCAACAAATACCCACCAACCGATGTCGACGCGGTACGCATAATTATTAAGCCAATGGCTCATCAAGTACCATGCAAGCGGTGTGGAAATTATGAAAGCGATAATAACCAGCACCATAAAGTCTTTTGACAGAAGGAAGAGGATGTTCCGAACGGAGGCGCCCAGCACTTTGCGCACACCGATTTCCTTAGTCCGCTGTTCAGACGTGAAGACGATCAATCCCATCAGCCCCAGGCATGATATGAAGATGGCCAGGACCGTGAAATAGTTGGCCAGCGTCCCTACAGTGGTTTCGCTTCTGTATTGCTTTTCGAAAGTTTCATCCACGAAATGGTATTCGAATGGGTACACAGGATTAAGCTGTGCTGTCAAACCTTTGAGTCCTTCCAGCGCTTGTGTTGTTTTTCCGGGCGCTGTCCGTGCCATCATAAGATTGGACCATTGGGGATGCAGATGCAGAATGACCGGTTCAATTTGATTGTGAAGGGAGTTGAGATGATAATCTTTCACTACGCCGACGATTTTTCCTGGTCTGCCCCAAAACGTGATGGTTTGCCCAACCGGGTTTTCCAGTTGCATTTTTTTTACCGTCTCTTCATTGATCACGTATGCGTTACTGTCGGAAGCATAGTCGCGTGCGAAATCGCGGCCTTCTTTGAGCTCAATGCCCATGGTTTTGATGTAATCGTAACCTACAGACATCTGAGTGAAGAGTATTTTTTCATCGGGTAGTTTCCCCGGCCATTCAACGGCGGTGGTGGAATTGCCAGCCTGCAGTGGGCTTGTTGTGGAGACCGTGGCCGATTTTATACCGGGAAGGCGCGTGGC
>JANYKP010000097.1 GCA_025358195.1 Cyclobacteriaceae bacterium | reverse complement strand
AACATCTTCTGGCAAGTAGCTGGTCAGGCGACTTTTGGGACAACCACGCACTTTGAAGGAATTGTTTTGTCGATGACCGGCATCACTTTCCAAACAGGCTCATCAATGAATGGCAGGGCGCTGGCACAGACTGCTGTCGTTATGGACGGTAACGCTCTTACAAAGCCAAATTAATAATAATAATAAAGGGAACTAAACCATCCCTGGAGAGGCAGCCGATGGCTGCCTCTTTTCAATAAGCTTAAAATGATAACACATTAATCCAGAACTATGAAAACAAACAGAAAAGGATTGTGGGTTCCCGCAATCACAGCTTTATTGCTCGCATTTATGGGCGGCTGCAAAGATGAGAAGGTCGGAATAGTTGGCGTTTGCCCGGTTGTACTATCAACCGACCCCGCAAATCTCGCTACGGGTGTACCCCTCGACAAGACTATTACAGTAGTTTTTAGTGAAGCGATGAATCCGGCAACGATCACTCCGGCAGCGTTTTCCTTACAAGGATCGGCGAGCGGGGGTAGAGGTCTTGGCCTCGTCTCAGGAGTATTGTCATACGATGGAGCAACCGCTACCATGAGTTTTAAGCCTACTGCCAACCTCACGTCCAATGCCACCTTTACCGCTACGGTTGCATCATCGGTTAAAGATCAAAACGGGAACGCCCTGCAAGCCGATTATGTGTGGACCTTTCGTTCTGGCACGACCTTATCGCCCTCTGTAATATCTACTGACCCTGCAAACAATTCAACGGGCGTATTTCTAAATAAGCAAGTTACTGCAACATTTAGTGAGCCAATGAATCCCTCGACCCTTACTTCAGCATCTTTTACATTGATGCAAGGAACAACATCGATCGCAGGAACAGTTTCCTACACCGGTACAACAGCATATTTTACACCTTCCGCCGCCCTTGCCGGCAACACCGTTTATACCGCAACAATTACTACCGCTGCCAAGAATGTACCAGGTACAACTTTGGCGAATAACTTTGTGTGGACGTTTACTACTGGAACTATTTCTGCTCCAAAAGTGAATACAACTGATCCTGCAAATCTGGCCACGGGCGTAGCACTCAACAAAGTAATCAGCGCGACGTTCAGCGAAGCGATGAATCCAACAACCATCTCTTCTTCAACTTTTACATTGATGAATGGAACGACTTTAGTTGCAGGCACCGTGAACTACGCTGGCACGACCGCAACATTTACACCCACAAGTAATCTCTTATCAGGCACCACCTATAAGGCAACGATTACAAGCGGGGCCAAAAACCCTGCCGGCACTTCACTAGCAAATGACTATGTGTGGAACTTTAATACCAACCCGAGTTTAGGACCACAAGGAGTTGATCTTAAATCGGTTGCCCGTTTCGGAATTATCGCCGGTGTAGGAGTCAGTAACAACGCAGGCTTTAGTGTAATTAATAATTTGGACGTTGGGATATACCCTGGCGCCCGTTCTTCGGTTACCGGATTCCCTCCTGCCATCGTGGTGAATGGATCGATCTTTGCCGCCGATGATATTGCTCCTCCGGGCGTCGCAGCCATGCTGCTACAAGCCCAAAATGACTTGACCGCCGCATATAATTTTGCTGCAGGAGCAACCACTCCGGCACCCGCCGTAGCGCCCGCCGATTTGGGTGGCAAAACACTTGCCCCGGGTATTTGGACATCAGCATCCACCATGTTGCTCCAGAATGGAAATCTTACTCTTGATGCCCAAGGCGATGCAAACGCTGTATGGATTTTCCAGATTGGATCCTCCTTTACCAGCATTGGCACAGGCCCGTTTCCGTCTTCCTCTGGTGGCAATGTTATCCTTGCCGGAGGAGCTCAGGCTAAAAACGTGTATTGGCAGGTTGGCGCTTCAGCGACCATTGGAGACTATACTTCATTTCAAGGAAACGTATTGACCTTTTCATCCATAACGATGAATTCAGGTGCACAAGCAATCGGCAGAATGCTTGCCAGAAATGGTTCTGTAGTTATGACGAATACCAACATCATCAATAAGCCTTAGATCATAAGAATTATGAAACTTAAAACTAATTTTGAAAAGGGATTGCGCACGATGCAGTCACCTTCTAGCAGGACCGTTAAAAGTCTTATCATAATTGCTTTCGTCTTGATAGGTAATCAGTTATCCCTTCAGGCGCAGGATGCTTCGCCGGTGAAGGCGGCACAGTACACGAAGCCAACCTGGTGGGTTGGCATAGCCGCTGGTGGAAACTTTAATTTTTATCGCGGCACGACGCAAGAATTGAATTCAGATTTAACTGTCCCCACGGCCTTTAATCGTGGCGGTGGTCTGGGCCTCTATCTTGCTCCCCTTGTGGAGTTCCGTCGTCCTGATTCAAGATTGGGTGTCATGCTGCAGGCAGGATATGACGGCCGCAATGGTGAGTTCGAAAATGTAAGGACCCCTTGTAACTGCCGGTCAGACTTATCCACCAACCTCCACTACATTACCGTAGAGCCGAGCCTGCGCTTCGCCCCATTCAAATCAAATTTTTATCTGTTTGCCGGCCCGCGCTTCGCATTCAATGTGGCAAAATCATTCACCTACAAACAAACGAGCAGTCTCGATTTCGCACCAGAGGCGCCCAACCCGGAAATAAAAGGGGATTTGAGCAAGGTGTATCCAGCTATTATCTCGATGCAGATCGGTGCAGGGTACGATATTCCGCTCTCGTCCGAAAACAAACAGCGACAAACTGTACTATCACCTTTCGTTTCTTTTCAGCCTTACATCGGTCAGTCGCCACGTTCAATTGAGACCTGGACCGTGACTACGCTGAGAATAGGCGCAGCACTTAAGTTTGGACGGGGAAAATTAATTTCATCAACTGCCGCAATTGCCGTAGTTGATCCATTGACCAGCTTTTCTGTTACCTCTCCAAAGAACGTACCCGTCGAGCGCAGGGTACGGGAAACGTTCCCCCTTCGTAACTACATTTTTTTTAACAAAGGATCCACGGAGATACCGGACCGTTATGTGCTGATCACGAAAGACCAGGTGAAAGATTTCAAAGAAGACCAACTGGAAGTGTTCGCACCCAAAAAACTGTCAGGTCGTTCATCGCGGGAAATGATTGTCTATTATAATGTGTTAAACATCCTGGGTGACCGAATGGGAAAAGAGCCTTCGTCCACCATCACTTTGGTCGGCTCGTCAGAGAAAGGTCCCGAAGATGGTAAGGCAATGGCGGAATCGGTCCGAAACTACCTAACAAGTGTCTTTGGAATTGCGGCTTCGAGGATTAGTATCGAAGGAAGGAATAAGCCCAAAATCCCATCCGAACAGCCCGGTGGCACCCAGGAGCTTGACCTCCTTCGTGAGGGAGACCGAAGAGTGTCGATCGAGAGTAATGCGCCCTCCTTACTGATGGAGTTCCAAAGCGGTCCTGGCGCGCCTCTCAAACCGGTGGAAATCACTGCCGTACAAGAAGCGCCGCTCGACAGCTATGTCACTTTCAATACAGCAGGCTCAAAAGAAGCATTCACCTCGTGGTCAGTTGAAACCAGGAATGAAAATGGAGAAGTGCAGTATTTTGGACCATACACCAGGGAGAAGGTGAGTGTACCCGGAAAATCAATTTTGGGTACCCGGCCCGAAGGCGATTATAAGGTGACCATGATCGGAAAGACAAAAAGTGGCAAGACAGTAAAGCAGGAGACTTCCGTGCACATGGTGCTCTGGACCCCGCCTAAAGACGAGGAAGGGATGAGGTTCAGTGTTCTTTTTGAATTCAATAAATCGAAGGCCATCTCGATGTACGAGAAGTACCTTACGGATATTGTTACACCGAAGATTCCTAAAGATGGGACAGTTATTATACATGGACATACCGATACTATAGGAGAGGAAGTCCATAACCAGAAATTGTCATTGGCTCGGGCCAACGAGGTCCAGGAAATTATTGAAAAAGCCCTGTCGAAGGCCGGCAGAAGCGATGTTACGTTCGTGGTGCTCGGGTTCGGCGAGGACCAAAACGCAACACCGTTTGAAAATAACTTTCCGGAGGAACGCTTTTACAACCGCACCGTCGTTATAGATATTATTCCACACAAATAAGTTACCTATTCACGCCAGGTACTAAAAAATAGGAGGCTGTCTACGAAAATTAGACAGCCTCCTTTTCATTCAGCGAAGTCCCTAAGTCCCTTTAGATTTCTTTGCATTTACGATTTTAACATCAAAAGGAGTTCTATAGCAGGAGTTTTTGAAAGAGTTGACGTGAATTACTCTTTAAAGTATTTGTTAATAATAGCTTCCATTTTTTCTTTCGTCAGCGGTTTCGTTAAACAATCCGAAACAGAATCCAATGTTCTTGATCTTGCAACATCCCTGGGATTATTAGAAGCGGTGAGTACAATAATTATAGTCTTACCTCTTAGACGAATATCCAGCAAGCTGTATTCGTGAAGAAATTCCCAACCATTCATTAAGGGCATGTTAATATCCAGAAAAATTAGGTCAGGAATTGGATCCTTCTCACCCTCCCTTGATTTTAAATATTCTAATGCTTCGATCGCAGTATTCTTCGTCAGGACCACACTCGGCACGCTCACCTTTCTAATCTCATGCTTATGGAATTGATTAAAATCAGCGTCGTCATCCACCAGCAAGATGTGCATTACATTTTTGCTCATACCTTGAAATCTGGATTCAACCCAAATTTTCCGTCCACGAATAATCTTTTTTAATTTGAAAGTCCGGCACTGACCGCAGCCACTTGACCAACCCTCACTACTGTTATTCCTGAAAATACCGGGCCATGATATCCAGCAGCAGTTCCTTCGTCAGTGGCTTTTTCATATATTCATGAACAAAACCAAACGTCTTTGCTCTCGTTACGTCATTAGGGTTCTGAGAATTTGTGAGCATTATAACGATTGCATGGCTTTGCAGTTCTTTATCAAGCTGGTAGTATTCCTCCAGAAACTCCAACCCATTCATGCCGGGCATGTTAATATCCAAAAAAATCAAGTCAGGATGCGGGCCTATATTATCCTTCTTTGATTTTAAATATGCTAGTGCTTCCTTTCCTGAGCTCTTCTTGATAACAATAATTACTGAATCTACTTTTTTAATCTCTCTTTCGTGAAAAAAATTATCATCATCGTCGTCATCAACCAGCATAATACATTCTAAGCTTTTATTCATACGGTTAAATTTGGTATCGTGAAATAAAATGAGCTTCCTTGTCCCGGCGTTGATTTAACCCAGATCTCTCCATGATGCATCTGAACAATTTTTTTGCAATTGGCTAACCCAATTCCACTTCCTTCATACTCTTTCACGGAGTGTAAACGCTGAAAGATATCAAATACCCGTTCAAAATGGACAGGGTCGATTCCTATTCCGTTGTCACTTACTGAAAATCGCCATTTTTCATCAATTTTCTCCGCGCGGATTTGAATTTCAAGTTGCGTATCTTTTTTTCGGAACTTAATTGCATTCGTAATAAGATTTTGAAACACTTGATGAATCTCCGCATCATAAACATTCAGACTCGGCATTTCAGTCACTTCAATGATGGCGCCAGAACTTTTTATCATCGTTTCAAGATCAGCCAACACATCATCAATGACTTTTTTGCAATCAACATACGAGAGCTCCTTATCATTGCCCAATAGTGAAAAATCCAACAACGCTTTGATTCGCGTACTCATTCTTTTTGTGGCCTTACTTACCGATTGGAGATATTTGCGTGCATTATCATCCAATATCCCTACATAATCCTCCTCAAATACCTGCATATAATTAGAAACTGTACGAAGCGGCTCCTGAAGATCATGTGACGCAACGTAAACAATTTGCTTCAGTTCCCTGTTGGCGACGATTAGTTCCATTGCGCGTTTTTCTTTTTCTTCGTTTTGAAAGGCGAGTTCCTTGTTAGCAATGACTAATTCCGCCGCTCGTTTTTCTTTCTCTTCATTTTGCAAGGCAAGTTCTTCATTTGCAACAATTAATTCCGCCGCCCGCTTTCCTTTTTCTTCGTTTTGAAAAGCTAATTCATTATTGGCAATGATTAATTCGGTTGCCCGTTTTCCCTTCTCCTCGTTTTGAAAAGCTAATTCCTTGTTAGCAACGAATAATTCGGCTGCCCGTTTTTCCCTTTCATCGTTCTGAAAAGCCAGTTCCGCGTTCGCAATGATTAACGTTGCTGCCTTTCGTTCCCTCTCATTGTTTTGAACGATAAGTTCCTTGTTTGCAATTATCAACTCAGCCGCTCGTTTCTCCTTTTCTTCGTTTTGAAAGATCAGCTCGGCTGCCCGCTTTTCCTTCTCTTCGTTTTGAAAGGCCAGCTCCTTGTTGGCAACGAGTAGCTCGGCTGCACGTTTTCCCTTCTCTTCGTTTTGATAAGCCAATTCCTGGTTGGCAATGATTAACTCGGCTGCACGTTTTTCTTTTTCCTCGTTTTGAAAAGCCAACTCCTTGTTCGCGATGATTAACTTTGCCGCCCCTCTTCCTTTTTCTTCGTTTTGGACTAAAAGCTCCCGGTTGGCAATGATTAACTCGGCTGCACGTTTCTCCTTTTCATCGTTTTGAAAAGCCAGTTCCTTATTTGCAATAATTAACTCCGCTGCACGTTTTTCTTTTTCCCCATTCTGAAAGACAAGTTCTTTGTTTGCGATGATTAGTTCTTCTGCCCGGTTTCCCTTTTCATCGTTTTGAAAAGCCAGTTCTTTATTGGCAATAAATAGCTCGGCTGCCCGTTTTTCTTTTTCGCCGTTTTGAAAAGCCAGTTCGGTGTTTGCAATAATCAGCTCGGCTGCACGCTTTTCTTTTTCTTCATTTTGAAAAGCCAATTCTTTATTAGCAATAAATAGCTCGGCTGCACGCTTTTCCTTCTCATCGTTTTGAAAAGCAAGTTCGCTGTTGGCAATAATCAGTTCGTCTGCCCTTTTTCCCTTCTCCTCATTTTGAAAGACAAGCTCCTTGTTAGCAATAAATAACTCGGCCGCACGCTTTTCCTTTTCTTCATTTTGAAAGACAAGTTCTTTGTTAGCAATAATTAATTCGGCTGCGCGCTTTCCCTTTTCTTCATTTTGAAAGATCAGCTCTTTGTTAGCGATGACTAACTCTTTCGCCCGCTTCCCCT
>JANYKP010000536.1 GCA_025358195.1 Cyclobacteriaceae bacterium | reverse complement strand
ACCAGGAATACTACGGGTGGAAAAATGATAGCATGGGCAGGAGGAGAAATTCCTTTGGAAGGTGAACGTGGTATGATTCAACTTTCGGCGGAGGTAATCGCCAAGGCAGATCCCGATGTAATCTTGCTAACTGACTTTGGTTATGATAAGTTAGGGACGCTAGAACAGATAAAAACACTACCAGGGGTTGCTGGCACGAAGGCTGCAAAGAATGACCGGATATTCCGGGTGGAAGAGCACGATATGGTTTACATTGGTCCGCGCACAGGAGAAAACATCATAAAATTGCAGCAGGTAATTCATCAGGATGGGAAAGTTCAGTAACCGGTATATAGGAATTTATCCAATTCTCCTGGTTGTATTGGTCATCACAACACTAATTTCAATCAAGTTCGGTGCGATCACGATTACGTTCGAAGATATTTATGCGGCGCTGACGAAAGTCTATCGTTCTCGGGATCAATTGAATCTGACAGAACGTATTTTCTTAGACATTCGCCTTCCCCGCGCCCTGACGTGCATCGTTGTTGGCGCGAGCCTGGCGATGTCAGGTGTGCTGATGCAGGCGTTGTTTCGAAACCCCATCGTGGAGCCGGGATTGATTGGCACTTCAAGCGGAGCAGCATTAGGGGCTTCCTTGTATTTTGTTCTGGGCGCTACTTTTAAAATTCACGCAGGTGTTTGGACATTGCCGATCGCCGCATGCGCTGGCGGCGCACTCTCAACGCTTATCGTATTTTTCCTTTCGCGCAATAAAATTGGTGGCAACCGTTCGGTGGTGGGTTTACTCCTCACAGGGATTGCAATTAATGCACTTTTCCTGAGTGGTGTTGGCTTTCTTTCTTATATCGCCCGTGACCCGCAGGCGCGCTCCATCACCTTCTGGAACCTGGGGACCTTGTCCGGTGCCAACTGGTACTCGGTTATTATCATCGGGACCTCATCGTGTCTTTGCATGCTTTGGGCTTTACGTTATACAAAACATCTGAATGCATTGATGATGGGGGAGGAGGAAGCCCTTTTTTTAGGAGTCAATATTAAGCGACTGCAATTGACCATCATCGCCATCAACGTAATTCTGGTGGCGATCGCTACCGCTTTTGTTGGAGTTATCAGTTTTGTGGGCTTGATCGTTCCGCACTTGCTTCGTTTGACAAGAGGTTCTGACAATCGGTTTTTATTACTGGGAAGCGCCTTGCTTGGTGGTATTCTGTTGAGTCTGGCCGATCTGGCGGCACGATTATTATTAATGCCTGCCGAGTTGCCGATCGGCATTGTTACTTCAATAGTGGGGGTGCCCGTTTTTATCATCTTGCTTCGGAAAAACAACTATTACTTTTAACGCAATGATCAAGGTTGAATGTATCACCGTGCGGGCAGGTCAGAAAGTTCTGCTGGACAACATCTCAACCGTGTTTGAGCCGGGCAAGATGAACCTGATCATCGGACCCAATGGCGCCGGTAAGTCAACGCTGGTGAAAGTGATGTCAGGGCAATTGAAACCAGCATCGGGGAATGTTTTTTACGATGGCAAAGAGCTTCGCGGCCTTTCTGACGAACAGTTATCCAGAATGCGTGCTGTACTTTCACAAAACATTGACCTTGCGTTTCCTTTGAACGTGTTGGAGTTGGTCATGATGGGCCGTTATCCGCACTTCATAGGAAAACCCGGTCCGCACGATGAGCAGGCAACGGAGGAGGCCATGCGCTTTTTTGACGTGTGGGAAATGGCTGACCGCAATTATATGACCTTAAGCGGCGGCGAGAAGCAGCGGGTCCATTTTGCGCGTGTGCTTTCCCAAATTTGGTTTCCTGTCGCGGGCCAACCGCGTTACCTAATGCTGGATGAACCCATGACCTTTCTTGATATTCATTACCAGTTTCAGTTTATGCACAAGCTGACAGACCTCTTAAAAGATCCGGAGTTGGTAGTGATCGGTGTCGTCCATGACCTCAACTTGGCCGCCCGGTTTGGCGATACTATTCTCTTGCTTAATCGCGGCACCGTACTTGCGGGTGGTAATAAGGAAATGGTACTGACGAAAGAAAATATTTTAAAAGCCTTTCAACTGGAGCCGTTCATTCATCAAAACGAAAAGACAAGGTCGCTTAATTTATTTTTTGAATAAAAAGATTGGTTCGATGGAATGACGTCAGGGTAATGGTTTGAAAATTGTCTTCTACGATTGCAATTTTGACAAGAGCCATCGGGGAGTTTACTATTCTTTTCAGTAATTTCATATTCAGATAGAAAGAACTAAAGTTAGAAATGAATATGAGAAGGTCGCTTATAATTTTCCTTTTTCTTCCCTTCCTGTCAATTGCCCAGAACAACTATAAATATGGGCTCAAACCCACAAACTATATTGAATACAAGGAAAGCTTAAAAGCAAATCCGGAGAAAGAACTGGTCGACCTGGAAAAATTTATCCCGGACCTGATTATGGACATTCGCTACGCCACCACCAATAATTTTACTGGCAAGAAAATTTATAATCTTTCGAAAGCCTATGCGAGAAGGCCGGTGGCCGAAGCCCTCAAAAAAGCCCAGGCTGAATTTAAGACGCTGGGCGTGGGTGTTAAGATGCACGATGCGTATCGGCCGTATTCGGCAACTGTCAAATTTTATGAGGAGTATCACGACACAACGTATGTGGCCTCACCCTACCGTGGTTCCCGTCACAACCGGGGCTGCGCCCTGGATATGACCCTTTTGGATCTGAAAACAAAAAAGGAATTGAAAATGCCGACGGAGTATGATTCATTCAGCAAAGACGCCTGGCCGACTACACCCGTAAAAGATCCCCAGATAAAAAAGAACCGGGACCTGATCATTGGGGTGATGGAACGGAATGGATTCAAAGTGAATGCTTCCGAGTGGTGGCATTTTGATTTTGTGGGGTGGAAGAAATATGAGGTGATGGATATTGATTTTGAGGAACTGGTTAAATAAAAGCAACATGACACTTCAGGAGGCACAACATAAGGTAGACCAATGGATAAAAATTCACGGTGTCCGCTACTTCAATGAACTCACCAACACGGCACTGCTGACCGAAGAAGTAGGAGAGGTAGCGCGCATCATGGCGAGGCGTTATGGTGAACAATCCGAAAAGGAATCCGACAAGATCAAAGACCTGGGTGAAGAAATGGCCGACGTGCTTTGGGTGCTGATCTGTCTGGCAAACCAAACAGGTGTCAATCTTACCGAATCTTTTCAGCGCAATCTTGAAAAGAAAACTGCTCGCGACCATGACCGTCATCACCAAAATCCAAAATTGAAATGAAAACCATTGTTCGCTATTCCGTTATTCTGTTTTTTTTGATTGGCTGTTCGAAAAGCCAACCGCCGGCTGATACAATTCTCTTTGGCAAAATTTGGACTGGCAATACTGCGAAGCCGTGGGCAGAGGCGATGGCAGTGCGTGGTGATTCAATTATCGCGGTGGGTTCAGAAGCGGACATGAAATCATATGAAGGAAAAAATACGGTCACCAATCGCATCGATTCAGGTGGATTGATCGTCCCTGGATTTATTGATACGCATACACATTTTGTAGAGGGTGGCTTCCGGCTGTCCTCCGTTCAATTGCGCGATGCAAAAACAAAAGGAGAATTTTCTCAGCGAATCAAATCGTTTGCAGAAACGCTAGCGCCAGGTACCTGGATAACTGGCGGCGATTGGGATCATGAAAACTGGGGAGGTGAATTGCCGGACCGTGAGTGGATTGATACGTACACCCCCAAAAATCCTGTTTGGATTAACCGGCTCGATGGCCACATGTCGCTGGCAAACAGTGCAGCACTGAAAGCAGCAAGTATAACCGAACAAGTTGCATCCGTGGCAGGAGGAACGATCGTTCGAGATAAGCGTGGAAGAATCACGGGTGTGTTCAAGGATAACGCGATGAATTTAATTGACTCGCACGTACCCGAGGCTCCGGCCGACCTTGAAGACCGGGCGCTGGAAGCGGCCATGAACTATGTGGCAAAACGTGGCGTCACTTCTGTTCACAATATGAGCGGGTACATGGCTGCTCTTGAGCGCGCCCATGCAGCCAATAAACTCAGAACACGCATTTATGCGGGGATGCCATTGAGTCAATGGCGCGAACTGAAAAACAAAATCGACAAGCAGGGTCGCGGTGACAAGTGGCTACGTATTGGTTGTTTGAAGGGATTCGTCGACGGTTCATTGGGATCACATACAGCCGCATTCTTTAAACCGTTTACGGACTCACCACGTGATTCAGGATTTTTTATTACCCCGGAGAAAGATCTTTATGAATGGACGTCCGCCGCAGATAAGGCAGGGCTGCAAGTCATGGTCCACGCGATCGGCGACAAGGCAATTCATACCATCCTGAATATATATGATCGTGTCGAAAAGGAAAATGGAGCCCGCGACCGGCGCTTCCGAATCGAACATGCGCAACATATTTCACCGGGCGACATTGGCCGTTTTGCCTCGCTCGGTGTAATTGCCAGTATGCAGCCCTATCATGCTATCGACGATGGGCGGTGGGCGGACAAAATCATCGGATCCGAAAGGAGCAAGACGACCTACGCTTTTCGATCATTGCTGAACGCGAAAGCCAACCTTGCATTTGGTAGTGATTGGTTTGTAGCACCCCCCACGCCTTTGGAAGGAATTTATGCGGCCGTTACCCGAAGAACACTCGATGAAAAAAATCCGGAAGGCTGGGTGCCGGAGCAAAAAATCACCGTGGAGGAAGCGTTACAGGCCTATACGATTAATGCCGCTTACGCATCGTTTGAGGAAAAAATAAAAGGATCGATTGAGCCTGGCAAGTTGGCCGATGTGGTGATCCTGGATCAGGACATTACCTCGATTGCTTCTGAAAAAATAAGAGAAGTGAAGGTTATCAGGACTTATGTAGGGGGAAAGCTGGTGTACGAGCGATAGCGAAAATTTGCCATGGATGACACGGATTACCACGGATTTTTCTCTGAAGTCTGTGGTAATCTTATCACAAAATTGGTGTTTTGCCAGCCTTCTCAGCTTCTAGCTACTGAGCTTTGCTATCCATATCAACGATCTTCTCCCGCTGATTTCGGGGACTAACGCAGATTAAATCGCAGATTTCTATTTTATCAGCGGAAATTTGCGTGATCTGCGGGAAATAATCTATGGAATTACCAATCGTCGGTGTGACTGTTATTTTTTCACCCTTATTGGAAACGCTGGCCGTGTTGGATCTACCAGAGGATTCTTCTCCAACTCTTTCAAGGCTACCTCAATAGCTTTTTGCAACTGTGGATCATTTCCTTTGATTACCTCAGAGGGCAATTGCTCTACTTCTATGTCCGGCGGCACACCAACATTCTCAACGATAAATCCATCTTTGGTCCAGATGCCCAGGTTGGGTGCGGTTACACCTCCGCCATCAATGAACTCCGGAAAACCTAAAATTCCTACGAGTCCACCCCATGTGCGCTTGCCTACCAGCGTCCCTACTTTGAATTTGCGAAACATCCAGGGCAACATGTCACCGCCCGAGCCTGCAGTTTCATCAATGATCATCACCTTAGGTCCTTGGATGGATGCGCTGGGACTCTTCAGATCCTTGCCGTAGCGTAAATTCCAGTGCGCCTGGTAAGGCTTTTGTAAAAGTTCGATGTAATAATCCGCCAATTGACCTCCGCCATTAAAACGCTCATCGATGATAATGGCTTTCTTATTGGCTTGCGGAAAGAAATATCGTTTAAAGTATTCATGTCCTAAACCGGCGGTATTCGGAACATACACATACGCCACTTGACCGTTTGTGGCTTCGTTTACTTTTTTCAGATTACCTTCTACCCAATCACGGTTGCGTAAAGCATTTTCAGTTTCTACCGGCACCACTTTAACCACACGCGAGCCGGTATAATTCGGATTGGGACCAATCGTCAACTCTACTATTTTTCCGGAGGTGGCCTCAAAAAATTTATAGATATTTTCGGTCGCAATCACGTCTTTTCCATTCACCGCCAGAATGTAATCGCCAACCTTTGCATTGACACCGGGTTCTGTCAACGGTGATCGGAGGTTGGGATTCCAATTCAAGCCCCCAAATATTTTTTTCAACTGGTAGCGGTTATTACTGATCGTATAATCGGCACCCAGCAATCCACCGCTTACCGTCTGCGGGTTGTTCAGTTTTTCTCCAATGGCCGTCACGCGATGATGCCCCACTGCCAGTTCACTGCACATCCATTGAATAATCGTGTTGAGATCACTGCGGCAGGAGAGGTCCGGAATGAATTCAGCATATTTCTTTTTCATGGCGGGCCAGTCGGCACCATGCATACCCGGATCGTAGAAGTAATCGCGGTTGACCTTCCATGCTTCGTTAAAAATATTGGGCCATTCGGTAATAGGATCGATTTTCACCTGAATGTCAGCCGTGTTCAGCATTCCTTTCCCTGTTTCCGGCTTTTCTCCGGTGGCACTGATGCCCCAGGAATTGCTTTTTGTGTGCAACATTTTTTTCCCATCAGCAGAAAGATAGTAGCCGTCCAGTTCCATGACATCGCTGTCTTTACGCTTTTTCATGTCGTATTTATGAAGCGTGCCCGTGCCATCATTGGCATATGATATATAGAGTAATTCACCTTCCTTGCCCATGTCCAATCCTCTGTAATTGCCGGCCTTAATGGGGAAATCAACAATTCTGTTCAGAATATTTTCAATATCAATCCGAACGGCCTCTATTTTTTTCTCTGGTTCTGGTGTATCCTTTTTGTCTTTTTTATCGCCTGTCTCGGTCTTTGGCGTTTCTTTCTTCTCAGCCTTGGCATCTTCTTCATCACTTTCTTTGGCGAATGGAGAAAGCGTTTCTTTTTGAAGGGTTAATAAATATATGGAGTTGTTTGATCGCATGTCGTTATTGGACTGATCGAACCAATTCACCACCGGACCCGCATCGGTGGAGGCGAAGAAAAATAAATATTTACCACTGGGATCAAACACCGGCTCGGAGGCATCACTCAATCCATCCGACACCGCAAATGATTTTGTCTGGTCGATCGAGTACAGGAGGATTTTTTTGAAATTGGTGTCCAGCACTTTGGAATACACGATCCATTTTGAATCGGAAGACCAGTCGCCAAACAATTCACGGAAGGCACCCGGAATGTACAATTCATCAGCATCTATTTTCTTGCTGACGCCTGAGGTCACGTCCAGTACATAGAGATTTCTTCCATTGTCAACATACGCAATCCGTTTGCTGTCGGGTGACCATCGGGGATAGGCATAAAAGCCGGCACCGTTCAAATGAATTGCCCTTGCATCACCTTTGCCATCCTGCGATTTGATATGGAGTTCATATTCGCCGGAGGCATCGGAGAAGTAGGCGATGGATTTTCCATCGGGTGACCAGGCCGGAAATTTCTCGTGGGTGCCGGTTGTCTGGGTAAGGTTACGGGGATCACCTTTTTCGGCTGGAACGGTGATAATCTCTCCCCGGAAATCGAAAACGGCACGTGAACCGGATGGCGATAGGTCAGCGCTTCGGATATACGTTCCGCCTTTTACAAAACGTGGTCGGAGTTCAAGCAAATCGGCGGCAATACCGATCGTTAGTCGTTTGTAGGTGGTTGTGGCCGGATCAAACAAATGCAAATAGCCCGCTTGTTCGATAATAATTTTGCCGCCTCCGGCAGACATATTAATGATGGGAAAATCTTTCATGGAAAGAAGTGCCTTCACCTCTTTGGACGCAACATCATAAGAAAACAAATTGAATTCACCATTGCGGTCGCTGCGAAAATAAACTTTGGCGCCCATCCACTGAGGTCCGGTATCGTTGCAGCCGCCTTCCGGTTGTGGAATTTTAACAACGGACTTATCCTGAAAAGAAAATAACCAAATATTGGAAGTCTGACCTCCGCGATAATTTTTCCACTGACGGAATGCATCCGAAATGGGGGTGTAGGCCATAAATTTTCCATCCGGTGAGTATGAAGCGTGAAAGGCGTTTGGGATTTCCAATTGGATAGGAAAACTTCCGTTAACCGGAACAGTAAATAATTGCGCATAACGGTTCGTGAAAGCCGCACGCTGGGAGGTGAACAGCACACTTTTACCATCCGGAGTAAAACCTTTTGAATTATCGACTCCCGGGTGCCAGGTTAGGCGCACTGGAACACCCCCCTCTACGGGTACAACAAAAACATCCGTGTTCCCATCATACTGCGCACTGAACGCGATGAGTTTGCCATCGGGTGAAAACATGGGATTTGACTCGACGCCCTCATCCACCGTGAGCCTTCGCGGCTGCGATCCATCCAGGTTGGCCACCCACAAATCTTCGGCATAGATAAAAGCAATGTTCGTAGTGCTGATAGCGGGTTGCGACAACATCCGTGTGTCTGTGCTGTTGATGGCAAATGAGGTGGAAGATCCAAAAATCAGAAGGAGGAGGACAATTCGTGCTTTCATAGGATTTAAAGAATGGGTGGGTAAGATAATAATTATTCGTTACCCATAGGAGAGTTGTTCGTTGATCGGCAGAAGACGCCTTGAAAGGAGCATTCGTTAGCTTTTAGCCTTTATCTTTTATCTTTTAGCCTATGCCACCAGCACTCCCTGTACCAAGGTCGGTACAATCTGATATTTATCCGGAGTAAGGCAATACGCAATGTCTTTCTCAATGTTCAGACGATTTAACCGTTTTACATGTGATGAATTGCTGAGAAATTTCACCATGTCATTTTTGGCCAGGTTGTAAAGATGCTGGGCCGCCAGCGGGGCATCACAGTCGGCCTCCACATGATTTTTTAATTTCTCCATGATAGCGCCGGCAAACAGCGTGTCTTCCAGGTTCACTTTACCTTTCCATCCTGCGCAAATGATCAACACACTGTTTTGACCAAAAAGCAAATACTTGGCTACCGAGGAAAGATTCAGAAATGACCCTATGATAATTTTCCGGGCGCCGGTTGCCTTTTCGATGGCTTGGGTTCCGTTGGTGGTAGTGAAGGCGATTTTTTTTCCCCGGATATCTTCCCCAGTGTACTCAAAGGGTGAATTTCCCTTGTCAAAGCCGACTACTTTTTTTCCATCGCGCTCACCGGAGGTAATGTAGCCTTTCGTTTTCATCGACTTGCAGGCCTCCAGGTTCGAAAATGGTGTAATACTATCCACACCATTTGCAAACGCTGTGACCATACAAGATGTGGCGCGCAGTATGTCAACAACTACAACGGTGCGGTCCTGCACATCATACAAGTGCATCAAATCAGGACTGAGACAAACGTCAATGGTTTTCATTGCTTCGGAGGCCTCGCAATGACGTCCTTGTCCTTGGGTGAGCTCGCGATGATGTCCCCGGGCGGACTTGTAATGACGTTCAGTAGGGGGAGTTTACTCACTTCGGCCTTCAGGGCTTTTCCACGCACATCAATAAAAATCACAGCGCCAGGCTTTGAAAGTTCAGTCATCACATAGCCCAAGCCGATGCCTATTCCCAACACCGGCGATATAGTACCGGAGGTGACCTTCCCAATGGTAACTCCGTTTTCATCCTTGATCACGTAGTCGTGACGGGGTATGCCTTTGTCAATCATTTTGAAGCCGACAAGTTTACGCTTAACCCCTTCTTCCTTTTGTTTTTTCAGGTTCTCTGAATTGGTAAAGTCTTTCGTGAATTTGGTAATCCAACCCAAACCAGCTTCCAATGGAGAAGTAGTATCATCAATATCGTTGCCATACAGACAGAATCCCATTTCCAAGCGAAGGGTATCGCGTGCGCCCAGCCCGATCGGCTTGATATTTTCATTTTTCCCGGCTTCGAAAACAGCCTTCCAGATTTTCTCCGCCTGTGATTTATGACAATAAATTTCAAAACCACCCGCGCCTGTGTAACCCGTGTTGCTCATACAGATACTTTCGCAATTGGCAAATGTGCCAATCTCAAAATGATAATAAGAGATCTGTGAAAGATTGGTCTTTGTTAATGTCTGCAGAACACTGGTTGCGTTTGGTCCTTGAATGGCAAAGAGGCATGTATCGTCCGATACATTCTTCATCTCAGCGCCCTTCGTGTTGAATTTTGAAATCCAATTCCAGTCTTTTTCTATGTTGGAGGCATTGACAACAAGCATGTAGTCGTTGTCCTTAATTTTGTAGACAATTAAGTCATCGACAATTCCACCCGTTTCATTGGGCAAGCAGGAATATTGCGCCTGGCCATCGATCAGCTTGCTGGCATCATTGCTGGTGACGCGTTGTATGAGATCCAGCGCTTTTGGACCCTTGAGAGTAAATTCCCCCATGTGTGATACATCAAACACACCCACGCTGTTGCGTACAGCCATGTGCTCGTCCAAATCGGATGAATAA
>JANYKP010000065.1 GCA_025358195.1 Cyclobacteriaceae bacterium | reverse complement strand
AGTATCTATCAAGGGAAAACGCATGTGAACTATTAACCAAATGCTGTTCAATCGGAAGAATGCTGAACGCTATGATCAACAAATCACACAATTTCTGCAAGAATTCAAACCTTTAAATTAGAAACGCTCTTTCCATTCACCAATCACTGCTTACCGCTTACCTGAATTTCACAAAGGGTTAAATTCAGGAGCAAGAGTCAATAAAGTACAAAACCAAAACATGGACCTCAACTGGCGTTCCCCCCTCATGACCCGACTGCTGATCTTTGCAGCAACGCTATTCTTATTTGCGTATTGCTTGGCAAAAGGTTCATCTGTTTTTTTGCTGATGTTTCTCGGTATCGCCGTAGTTTTTCAATTAATGCGCTTTGCCCACATCTCCAAAGAGGGAAGTTTTTCTCCACCCGATCTTACATCGATCTATTTTGACGAAGCCACCCAGTCATTCAAATCAACCTTGACCGACGATGTCGTGCAACAACAATGCACCAAGATGAATGAGGCCTTTTACACTTCACGGCAAGCGAGACGTGAGCGCGATTCCGACTATCAATTCTTCCGGAATATTGTCCAACATGTGGGTATCGGACTATTGACTTTTAAAAAAGATGGTGTGGTGCAGATCATCAACAGCGCTGCACGGAGGTTGCTTCGTGTAAACCAAATACAGAATATCCGTGAATTGAATAATGCCAGTCCCACCTTGGTAGAGGCATTCCAAAAACTAAAAACCGGCGGCCGTGAACTGATCCGGTTGAAAATTGGCGACGATGCGGTACAACTCTCCGTCTTTGCCATTGAGCTGACCTTGCGTGGTGAAGAGATCAAGCTAATCTCCATGAGCAATATCCAGAGTGAATTGGAAGAAAAGGAAATGGAGGCATGGCAAAACCTGGTGCGCGTGCTCACCCACGAGATCATGAATTCGGTAACACCGATCTCTTCTTTGGCAGGAACGGTAGAAGAAGAATTACTGAAACAACTTCAGCATGCTACTTACGAAATGAAAAAAGAAGAATTGGAGGATATGCATCTTTCTTTGCAGACCATCAGCAGGCGCAGCGCAGGATTGATACGATTTGTAAAAGAATTCCGGAATCTCACCCAGGTACCCCAACCCCGTCTTACGGAAATTGCCATTCAGCCACTGTTGGAAGAAATGGCGGTGCTCCACAAAAAGGAACTCAGTGACAGGGGCATTGCTATCACTATCCGCACCGACCCACCGCAACTTACCGCCCTCGCCGACAAAAATATGATCGAACAGGTACTCATCAATTTGATTAAGAATGCCGTACAGGCCTTTGATGAACAGCCGGACAAGAAAATTGAATTAGCTGCCTACACCAGCGAAAAGGGCCGACCTATCATCAGTGTGCTCGACAATGGGCCAGGCATCGACCCGGATGCGCTCGAAAAGATATTCATACCGTTCTTTTCCACCAAGAAGAGTGGCTCGGGTATCGGGCTGAGTCTTTCACGCCAGATCATGCGTGTGCACGAGGGAAGAATCACGGTGAAGTCAACCGTGGGAGAAGGAACAGAATTCCTACTGAGGTTTTAAATTGCCACGGGCTAAAGCCCGTGGCAATTTAAGTTTGATTATAGTCTCCAGCCTTCCTACATTTGAATGTTATGCCTGACATCCAAAAGAAAATTACCTCCATTCTTACCGACAAGCTTGGAATACCAGAATCCGAAATTACGCCAGACGCGAGTTTTGTAAAAGACCTAGGCATTGACTCTCTCGACTATGCCGAGTTGGTGATGGAATTTGAACAGACATTTGATATTAAAATCCCCGACGACGACGCCGAAAAAATGCAAACGATCGCGCAGGCCGTGAGTTACATCAAGGGTAAACTCGGTTAAGTTACGTAACCCTCTGAGGTATTTAAATTTTATCCGTAGTAATCCCTGCCATCCGCGGCAAAAAAGAGGAAATTTTACCGACGCCGTTTTTCCTTTGGATCAGGGGGGAACGTCAGTTCAAAAAAATTTCCTAACCGGGTCATTTTCAACGCCTGATCAGCGAGGAAAATCTGACAGTTATCTGGATTCTTTAATGGATAATGGAACCATCCATTTTGTTCAGCGTTCCAATACACGACAAATTTTTCATTAGATACCAGGAGTGTATCCATCTCATAGATTTCATCACCGTTTAGGTCAAACATTCCGGTAAATTGCAGCAGGATGTGATCTTTCTTGAATAGTTCACCCTTGTTGCATTCAATGCTATTGAGCCGCATGAGCAATTTTGACTCGGTATCCCAAGCCTTGAATTTTATTTTTCTGGGTTTGAATTCCGGAGGAGTAGTCATTAAGCTGTAAAATCTTCTGCGAGAAATATACGCGAATTCTATCTTTGATGTGAAATCACATGGCGGAAAATAGAGTATTCTTCATCATCAACAGGTATTCGGGTACGGCCTTTCGATCCGCCATTGAAGGTCGAATCATTGATATGTGCGCCCAATTGCAACTGGAGGGCACTATTGAATATACGCAACATAAAGGACATGCAACCGAACTCGCCCGACAGGCCGTTGCCTCCGGTTGCCCCCGGGTGTTCGCAATGGGTGGCGACGGTACAGTAAATGAAGTGGCGCAAGGCCTTGTCGATACACCTGCCGCGATGGGTATCCTCCCCGCAGGGTCCGGTAACGGACTCGCCCGCCACCTGCACATACCTCTTAAGACGCATCTCGCACTACGGTTACTGGACCAGCATAAAATAATAACGATGGACACTTTGCGGATAAACGATCTGCTCTCGGTAAATGTATCGGGCATTGGTTTTGATGCGCATGTGGCCGGTAAGTTTGGAAGAAATGGAAAGCGCGGACTGATCAGTTATGGTAAGTTGGTAATGAAGGAATTCCCTGGGTTCAAAGAGTTCCCCGTGGAAATAAAGCTGGATGGAAAAATAGTAAAACGCAAATCCTTCATTCTTGCATTGGCCAATTCGTCCCAATTTGGAAACAATGCAAAAATATCTCCTTTTGCCTCCGTATGTGACCAACTCATAGATGTTTGTTTTATTAAAAAAGTGCCGATCACCCAAGCCGTTGCTTTCGCACAAAAAATGTTCAGCGGCCATATGAATCGGTCCAGGTTCGTAGAAGTAGTTCAGGGAAAGCACATTAAAATCGGATTTGACCGGCCGATGCCTTACCATATTGATGGTGAGGCTATGGAGCCTAAGGCAACTTTTGATGTGAGATTAGTGCCAGGTAGTTTGAGAATGATAGTGCCGGACAATCCGAAATTTCATCCTTAATCACGGATCACGGATTTCACGGGTTGTACAAACCAAAAAGCGGATGAATCTGTAATCCGTGATTCAAAATACCCCAAATAAAGTTAGTAACTTATGTTGCGTGATCCGTTTAACAGTCATACGTTTAACCTCCAATTAACCTACAACCAATGAAAAAACTCTTTACACTTTACGTCTTTGTACTCATTGCCACCGTGTCGATGGGACAAGCCCTCACTCAGCCTCCGAGTGGGGATAATCAAAAATCGAAAGTAATACAGTGGATAGGGCCTGTTCAGGTTAGCATAGTCTACAACAGTCCGGATGTGCATGGCCCAAATGGCGAAGACCGCAAAGGCCATATTTGGGGAGAGCTTGTTCACTACGGATATATTGATCAAGGCTTCGGCCCTGCAAAAGCAGCACCCTGGAGAGCCGGCGCCAATGAAAATACCATGATTACTTTTTCACACGATGTGAAAGTGGAAGGCAAAGATTTGAAGGCCGGTAGTTATGGATTGTTTCTTGGAGTTTCAAAAGAGGGACCCTGGACCTGGATTTTTTCCAAAAACACGTCCAGCTGGGGAAGTTACTTCTATGATCAGAAAGAAGATGCCTTGCGTGTGGAAGTCACGCCAAAAGACGGTGAGTATACAGAGAATCTGACCTATGGCTTTGATGATCGCAAACGGAATTCAGCCGTTGCATTCTTGCAGTGGGAAAACAAAAAAATACCTTTTAAGATTGAAGTACCCAATGTGAATGAGTTATATGTTTCTACGATGCGCAACGAATTACGCTCCTCAACTGGCTTCGACCCTCGAAATTTTTCAGCTGCCGCACAGTTTTCTGCCCAGAATAAAATCAATTTGGAAGAGGCATTGGTATGGGCTGATAATGCGATGAATCCTAACCTTGGAGGCACAGAAGATTTCAACGCCCTCAGTACAAAGGCCAGTGTGTTGCGAGCATTAAATCGTAACGCAGAAGCAGATGTTGTGATGGACAAGGCCATCAAAATACCAGGCACACCGGTTCAGCAAATTCATCAATATGGAAGAGGGCTCTTAGCGGCTGGTCAGAAGGAAAAAGCTATGGAAGT
>JANYKP010000017.1 GCA_025358195.1 Cyclobacteriaceae bacterium | reverse complement strand
CATTGTTGCCGTAATTCTTTTCATACACATTGCTGTAATCATCGCCAACGATGAGGCGTGAGTCGAAATTCGGATTGTAGCTATAGTCAACAATCACCTGATAGAGTTTGACACCTTCCAGCACGTCGCTCATGATGGAATCAATGTCGGCGTCCGGACCTGTCCGCTTCAGCATGCTGACGGTGTAACCCTTGGCAAAGGCCAATGTTGGGTTGGTCGCCTTAAATGTATCGAGCGCAGCGGTGGTTACTTTATCGACCTTCATAACTGCCTTGAGTGCATCAACGCTCATCCGCAGATTGCTATACAAATTTTTGTACTGATCGTATTGCTGTCGGTTTTGATCACGAAGTTTTTCGAATTTGGTTTTGATCTTTTTATAGTTGTCGTAGTCACCCCGTTGTTTTCTTGGAATCTTTCCATTTTTCCCCACGGCAGCAAACATTTTGCTCAATCGTACATATTCCCGGGTCAGTTCGCCGGTATCTTCCAACACATTTCCCTTCTTGCCACCGATAAAATTCCACCCATGGACATCATCAATGTATCCGTTTTTGTCGTCATCAATTTCGTTGCCCGGAATTTCATCTTCATTTAACCATATCACACTTTTTAAGTCTTCATGCTCAATGTCAACACCCGTGTCAACGACAGCGACAATAATGGTTCGTGATGGGCGGTCTTTCAATAAAATCGAATATGCTTTTTCTACGCTCATACCCTGGAGGTGATCTGTTTCAGGGTCGCGCAAAAACCAATCGGTGGGAGGCTTATGGGAAGATTGAGAAAAAGAGGCAGTAACGGAACTGAGAATCAGGGCGATACAGAGGATGGGGGCTTGAGATAACATAAAATTAATTCCTGCAGGCTTGAAGTTAAGGACGGCAAAATACACGCCACGTATGCCATTCCTAAGAAATTATCAAAAAGATCAGAAAATATTACTTCTGACGGCTCTTGGCAGATAACGAACGGTATACATGGTTCGTGCCTGTCATATTTACTAAAGAAATAACAACCACACTATGATACACGTCAGCCTTCTTGCCATCGCCTGTTTCTACAGCTTGTTTTTCTATTTTGTGATTTCGGTGCACAAGGAATCTGTTACACGCACGGAGCACCAGGTAGCGTAAGCTGCCGATCAAAATTTTATTGTAAGTAAAGCTTAAAAGCGAATAGAGCCCCCTTTCGGGGCTTTCGTAATTCATAAAATTCTATTGGGTTGGCGGGTAATGAAAAGCTTTTTACCTTTGGCGCCCCTGCAAAAAAATTTGGCCCGGGTGGTGAAATTGGTAGACACGTACGTTTGAGGGGCGTATGCCGTAAGGTATGCTGGTTCGATTCCAGTCCCGGGCACAGGGCCTCACCCTAACCCTCTCCGGAGGAGAGGGGAGAATGCCGAAGTGGTGAAATTGGTAGACACGCACGTTTCAGGGGCGTGTGCCGTAAGGTATGCGGGTTCGAGTCCCGCCTTCGGTACTAAAAAAAACAAAACCAGCTAAGCAAAGCTGGTTTTGTTTTTTTAAGCTTGCGGGACGAGAAGTTTATCCCGAGGTCTCCGAGGGAAGTCCCGCCTTCGGTACTATTAAAAAAATAAATCCAGCCAGTTAAGCTGGGTTTATTTTTTTTGGGTTTGCGGGACGAGAAGTTTATCTCGAGGTCTCCGAGGGAAGTCCCGCCTTCGGTACGTAATAAAAAAAGGAACCAGCTTAACAAAGCTGGTTTCTTCTTTTAAGGTCTGCGGGACGAGAAGTTTATCCCGAGGTCTCCCGTTGGTCCGGATTTGCATCGGTGCGCTGGTCGGGATTTGCAATCCCGACCCTCTTCGAAGCCCACTCTCATTCGAAGGAGGATTTGTAATCCATCATCATTTCGACCCGTGACAACTTTGCATAAGAAGTAAATGTTTAAGCTACCAAACTCCCTCGTGTCTAATTTAACAAGCGTCCACATCAGTTACTCTCGTGAGAAAATTCAGTTTGTCGCTCCTGATGGCGTACTTGAAGCCCATGCAACAATGTACGGTTGCGAATGACTTCGGGGCACTCTGGTTTTCCTGATCATTTGCCCACTTCCACCCGGCGCGGTTGAGTTGAGATTAGGTCGGATTACAAATCCTCCTTCGAAAGAGATT
>JANYKP010000532.1 GCA_025358195.1 Cyclobacteriaceae bacterium | reverse complement strand
AATTCGATTTCTTAAGCGGCACGAGGTTCATTCCGCAAATCGGACACTTACCTGGTCCGTCTTGCACAATTTGAGGATGCATGGGGCAGGTGTACTTCTTATGATCCGGTTGTTCCATGGTTTTCCTTTATTTGTTTTTCCTCACAATTGAAAAACCTAGTGACTGTCCGATAACCGGCATCAGCATGATCATCGAAAACAAAAGAATTATAACCATGGTACGTTTCTCTATTATCTGATACATGATTCCATGCATCAACACCAACGCAAACAGAAGATAATTCCAGCGCTGAATATTTTTCCAACGTTTCGGTCTCAGCCAGTTAAGTGAAAGATCATTGGACAGGAGTAACAGGACTAGCACGATTAACCCCGCCACAAGGCCCGCATAATTAGCCCAGCCAAACAGATCATCACGGAATTTGTAACTGTCGTCTCCCTTCACAGCTTTAAAAAAATATAGCCAGATGTTTCCCATGTGTACCTGAATGCCAATGACAATATGTGCCAGGCTCATGAGACCGCACCAGATACCTGCATCCCGCCGGAGATCAGAAGACACCGGGTTGACTTTTTTGCTATAAATATTCAGCGGCCCGATGAGTAACGTGATTGCCAATAAAATAATGCTTACATACCCGGTACCCATGCTCCACAAATATTTCACATCATCACCGGGGATTAATACAATGAACGTGACTAACAACACCCCTGTAACAATCAGGAGAATCGCATGATCCTTCGCTCTGGTCTTAAATCTGGTCGATACGTTCATTGGAATAAAGTAAGGCAATGGATTATTTAAACTTTAATTAAGTGTTTCCTTCGTGCTTCCGCATTTCAGCATCCGCTGGCCCATGTAAGGATTCACGATTTCCTTTGTGCTGCTGAGCCAGTTAGCGCCGTCCCCGTTTTTTGCCATCGGACAGAATTGATAAAAGAGTTCCGATTGATTTGGGTGATACGCCTTGACAAGGGCATACATCGCCTCGCTCAGCGTTGCCAACCCAAGCCGGGTTTCTTCAATGTCTCCACTTTCGTTAATAACTTTGAGGCCGTGATTCAACTCTGCAAATTGTGTGTGATAAAAATCCATTTGTTCACCGGCGAGTTTCGACATGTCGAATTTGCCTACCGTCTCGGATAATTTTTTTGCTGCTGCTTTTGCACCGACCTGGTTATCTTCGATCAACGCCTGATTCAATGCGAAGTAATCCGCGAGAAACCCGTTGATTTGAGTTTTTACGGAAGCATCCACATTTTCAAATGCCTTCACTTCTATTGGAGTGGAGGTATCTGAACCTTTGGCTTGCTCCGCCTGGTCATGTCCTTCATGACTTTCAGCTGCTTCTTTCTTGTTCCCTGAACAGGCGGTCAAGAATACGACCAGTACGAATGCCAGAACTCTTACGGTTGCATGTTTAATTTTCATGGTTAGTTTTAGTTTTATGGTTTTACAATAATCCTTCATTTGAGTTTCTTAATCATTTAATGATGGTGTCCCGCCATGGGATCTCCGCCCTTCTTAAGCACAAGTTCACCGTAAAGTAAATAGGCGCCGGTAATCACCACATTCTCTTTTTCTTCAAGCCCCTCGGTGATCTCTACCTTTTCAAAATTCTCGAGCCCCGTCTTTACCATGCGCGGCCTGAACGCGCCGTCTTCTTGCAGAATCCAGACGTGACTTCCGTTGGCATCGCGGATCACGGCGTCTGACGGAAGTGCGATGACTTTTTTCTCCGAGTGAGAAAGGATGACATTTGCTAGTGTTCCAGGAAGGAATTTCCGGTCAGGATTTGCAATCACTGCCCGTAATAATATGATCTGGCTCCCTTGACGATACTCAGGGCTTAAGAAAGTTACCTTCCCCTCAACCGGTATATTTTCAAAACCATTGATTTGCACCCTCACAACATCTCCTGCTTTTACAAGGGAAGATTCGCCTTGATAAAGTTCAGCCTCTACCCAAATCTGATCGAGGCTTTCAATGCGATACAAGGGGCTCCCTTCTGATACATACTGTCCTTCGATGGCATCGATCCTCGCAACTATGCCTGATACGGGCGCAAGAAAAGTAATTCGGGATTCGGGCGTTTTCCGTTGAGCAAGCGTTGTTACCTGTTCCCTGGTCATACCAAAAAGGACCAGTTTCTTTTCCGATGCCTTAAGAAATGATTCGTAACGTTTCTCTTTAAGTTCCTCAAATTGGCGAAGCGCCAAAAAATATTCTTGCTGAAGTGTCAACAGGGGTTCGCTGTAAATTTGATAGAGAGCCTGGCCCTGCACTACCTTTTGACCAACTTCTTTAACGTACAGCTTTTCAATACGGCCCTGAACCCGGCTGCTAACTACTTCGGTTTGCTCTTCATTCACCATTAATCTTCCGGTGAGGATGGTATTCTCACCCATACTTTCAAAACGCGTGAGCGTGGTGGTAATGTTTGCCAATTTGATCTGACTTTCACCAAGCATAATCGAACCATCGGTACCGGTAGATGCATTCACGGGTACCAAGTCCATTCCACAGATCGGGCAAGAGCCAGGTTTATCCTGAATGATTTGCGGATGCATGGGGCACGTATACGTAGTAGTCCCT
>JANYKP010000524.1 GCA_025358195.1 Cyclobacteriaceae bacterium | reverse complement strand
CGTATGATAATGTAAAAGGAGGTTACGCGATTTCTTCCCTGCGCAGGGATTTCCGTGGGCCAGGCCTCGATGGAGTTTCAGTGATACTAGATCCATTTCAGGATGTCACGAATGGTTTCTTCTTTGGTTTGAGTCCGGCGGGTGTTCAGCGGGAGGGTCTCATCTCAAACGGCTATCTGCAATCTACAGACCTCGACCTTTCCTGGGATAATAAGTGGTACAGCCATGTGAAGGTTTATGATGGATACTATGTAGCGGAGTTGGCGATTCCCTTCCATACCATTCGATTCAAGGCTGGTACAACACGATGGAATGTGAAACTCTACCGTCAGGACAGTAAAGAAAATGAACGGGCCATTTGGCCGCGCACTCCTCGTTTTTTTGAACCAGGCACGTTAAACTACACGGGAGAAATGTTATGGGATAATCCATTAAAGCATCCGGGTCCTAATATTTCGATCATACCCTATATGGCCGGCAATTCGTCCAGGGATTTTCGCAAAGAAGCGCCATCAAAATCAAGTGCAGCCATTGGTGGTGATGCAAAGATCGCCATTACATCTTCCCTGAACCTCGACTTAACGGCCAATCCGGATTTCTCACAAGTGGAGGTCGACCGGCAGGTGACAAATCTTGATCGGTTCGAAATTTTTTATCCTGAGCGAAGGCAGTTTTTTCTTGAGAATGCAGACTTATTTTCTTCGTATGGTCATCCTAATGCACGTCCTTTTTTCTCCAGAAGGATCGGTGTTGTACGGGATCCAAATACAGGCCTGAATGTCCAAAACAAGATTTTATTTGGCGCACGGCTTAGTGGGAATCTGAATAAGTACTACCGTGTCGGCTTTCTCAATATGCAGACCGGGGCGATTAGCGAGTCGGGGATTCCATCGTATAACTACACGGTGGCTACGGGTCAGCGTCGATTGGGGACTAACTCGAACCTGCGAGCTATTTTTGTCAACCGGCAAGAGTTCACAACTGATTCTGGCACATTTAGATTGGAAGGCTACAATTATAGTCGCATCATTGGTCTGGATTACAACTATAGCTTCAACAATAATAAATGGACAGGTAATCTATTTTACCACAAGCTCTTTACGCCGGAAAATCCAGGACGGCAATTTGCGCATGGCTACAGTTTTCAGTACAATACCCAAAAATTAAACCTCAATTGGTATCACCAGATTATCGGTGCGAACTATGTTCCGGCGGCAGGATATGTTCCAAGAAAAGGATTTAAAAGGATATCACCTTCCGGTCAATACTTATGGTATCCGCGATCTTCAGTTATTAATAGTCACGGTCCAGGGGTTGACAGTTATTTCATTTGGGATGATAAGTATGGACTTACGGATCATCAACATTCACCTTCCTATCAGGTCAAGTTTCAGAACCAGGCGCTCCTGAGCATGTTGGTGCAGAACACTTATACGTTTTTGTTTTTTGATTTTGATCCTTCCAATTCGCCTGCTTTGGAAAATGCCGTGAAGCTTCCGTCGTTCACCTCCTACAATTACACCAATGCATCCCTTAACTTTCAATCAGATCCAAAGAAGTACTTCACATACTCATTGGGTGCCCTCTACGGTCAGTATTACAACGGACTTCGTACCAATATGCAGGCTAGCATTAATTACCGTTGGCAGCCGTACGGGGTATTTTCCCTGGATGCTAATTACAATCGAATCGCTTTGCCGGAACCTTACAAGACGGCGGACATCTACCTCATTGGGCCGCGATTTGATTTTACACTTACACGCTCGGTCTACTTTACTACCCTGGTCCAGTATAATAGCCAATACCAAAACATGAGCATCAACTCACGCTTTCAGTGGCGGTTCAAGCCTGTATCGGACTTATTCGTTGTTTATACCGACAACTATTTCTATTCGTTTGATCAGCCAATGCAGAACTTTACCCCGAAGAACCGGGCGCTGGTCGTGAAATTAACGTACTGGTTTAATTTGTAATGGACATTCAGCCGCCGACAACTTTTTTTAGATTTTCGACAAGGCCGTCCCACAGATCCTGGAGTTCCTCCATGTCATCGAAATCGGAATAGTCGTAAACTTTCAGAAAAGTCATTTGGGTAAGCTCGTTGACTTCAAGATTTAACTCCACGTAGGAAGGGTCTTTTTTGTCCTCATCGGATTCTGGCAAGTAGCCAAACCGGACAAAGTGGTTGGTGCGATGTGAGGTTATTAATGCCTTATGTTCCTCATTGTCCCATACAAACGTGAAAACTTTCTCAGGACTGATGCGCACATCATCGGCAAACCATTCCGATAAACCGCTGGCAGTCTGAATGTAAGGATACAGCATTTTCACTGAAGCATGAAGCTCATAGTCGGCAGTGAATAATTGCTTTTTGGCCATTTGTGTTTCCATCTCGCAGTCCAATTCTCAGATTGGATTGGAAGATATAGAATTTTTCCGGAAGGGCAAACTAAGCCGTTGACGCTTGGCTGTTGGCTTGTTCCCACAATTGATTGGTCTGGGTATGAAGGAATATATTGTGCTATCTGTGCAATATTGAATATTGCGGTGGCAAACGCCGTTGGCTCTTGGCCTTTGGCTTGTTCGCAGTGAAGACTTTTTCTCGGTCCGATTGAGAAGATTGACAAAATATCGTGGTTCTGACCCGGTCAGCAACTTGTTGCGCAAAGCCAACGGCCAAGACCCAACAGCCAACATCCACCAAGTAGCGAGGAGGAGATTTGAACTCCCGACCTTCGGGTTATGAATCCGATGCTCTAACCAACTGAGCTACCTCGCCGTAAAGTTTAAAGTTAGAAGCTGAAAGTTTAAGGCTTAGAGCGCCTACTGCTTACTGCTTACCGTTTTTCGAGGCGCAAATTTATAAACTTTTGGCATTTAGAGGCATATGAATTGAAAGCAATAAAAATGGCGTTATTTTTGACGTTACAGGACTGAATGAAGAAAATTGATAAGCTTATCCTGACCTCATTTCTGGGTCCATTCGTCCTCACCTTTATGGTGGTGGTGTTCATCCTCTTGCTGCAGCACATGCTCAAGTATTTTGATGACATCATCGGCAAAGATCTCGGCTGGGATGTCGTAGGAGCCTTACTTTTCTACTTTGCCATTTTTATGACGCCCCTCGCCTTGCCGCTGGCGGTTTTATTATCATCGTTGATCACATTTGGCAATCTTAGCGAGCATTTTGAAATAACAGCCATCAAAAGCCTCGGTATTTCCCTTACCAGAAGTTTGGTACCTATTTTCATTTTTGTTCTACTGCTAACCGGCTTTGCCTTTTATGTCAACAATAGCGTCGTGCCAAAAGCTGCTCTCGAAGCGTATAGTTTGATGTACGACATCAAGCAGAAAAAGCCAGCCCTTGACCTGCAGGAAGGAGCATTTTATTCAGGCATTCCTGATATCAGCATCAAGGTGGGTAAGAAATTTCCAGATGGGAAAACGTTAAAAGATGTCATTATTTACGACCATCGTAACAGGAGCGGAAACAAGCAAGTTACGATCGCCGATTCCGGAAAAATGTCTACAATCCTCAACGATCAATATCTCAAGCTGGAATTGTTTAATGGTTATGATTACACAGAAGGCGCGGCAGAACAAAATCTGGGGGCCGATGGCGGCAATCAGGAAAGCCTGCGAAAGACCAAATTCGGAAAGACCGAAATCGTATTTGATTTGTCCTCGTTTGGCTTGGCCCGCACCGACAAAAAATGGTTTCAGGGCAATCGCATTATGAGAAACGTGGTGGAATTGGACCATGATATGGACTCTATGAAAAACGAGGTAATGGGTTCCCGGTTGGCAGCCTACCAGACAAAAAACAATTTGTTCTCTTTCCACGGGAAGTTGGATACGATTAAGCTGCCTCCCGATCTTGTCGTCTATAAGAAAAAGAGAGATTCAATAGCAGAGAAGTCAAACCCGGGGAGTACGCATGTGGTCAATGTGTATCCGTATATAAAGCGTCTAACCCCGGCAGAGATAACCCATAAATTAAAATTCACTTCCGATAGCATATTCAAATTGAAAGTGACCCTTGACGAAATATCGGGGGCGCTCAACCAGACCCGGATGATGAAAAGCCAACTTTTAAATATGAATGCCAACCGCTTAAACTATCAATCCGAATACAAAGTATTTCAAAT
>JANYKP010000493.1 GCA_025358195.1 Cyclobacteriaceae bacterium | reverse complement strand
GTGGCCGACTTCTGGCTCAAGATGGGTGTCGATGGATTTCGCCTTCCTTCCGTGCCATTTTTGTTTGAAGAAGAAGGAACCAGCTGCGAGAACCTTCCGCAAACGCACGTGTTTCTCAAGAAGTTGCGCGCACACATTGATAAGGAGTATAAGGACAGAATTCTTATCGCTGAGGCGAACCTTTGGCCCGAGGATGCCGCTTCTTATTTTGGTGACGGTCAGGAGTGCCACATGAATTTTAACTATCCGCTTATGCCACGGTTGTTCCTTGCACTTCGCACGGAGGACAGCTACCCCATTATCGATATCATGGATCAAACGCCGGAGACTCCACCTAACAGCCAGTGGGCCCTTTTCCTTCGAAATCACGATGAGATTGGATTGGAGATGGTAACAGAAGAAGAAAAGGATTATTTATTCAAGGCGTACGCCAATGATCCGCAAACCAAGCACAACCTTGGTATTCGCAGGAGGCTTGCGCCATTAATGAATAATGACCGGAGAAAAATTGAGTTACTTCACACGATTTTACTTTCCTTGCCGGGAACTCCCGTGTTGTACTATGGCGATGAGATCGGTATGGGTGATAATGTTTATCTTGGCGACCGGTTTGGTATTCGAACTCCTATGCAATGGAACATGAATCTGAATGCCGGATTCTCCACGGCCAACCCACAAAAACTTTATTTGCCAGTCATTTCTGATCCTGTGTACCGTTACGAATCCGTGAACGTTGCCACGCAGGAGGAAAATCTATCATCGTTGGTCTGGTGGGTGAAGAACGTCATTGCCATGCGTAAGCGATTGAATGTGTTTGGCAGGGGCGACTTGAAATTTATAGAAAGCACGAATGCAAAAGTCCTATGCTTTGTGCGAAGCCTGGAAAGACAGCGTATCATTGTCGTGGCAAACCTCTCACAATTTTCACAGGCCACAACCCTGAACCTGGCGGAGTTTAAGGAGTGCGAGATCACAGAGGCCTTTAGCCAGAACAGGTTTATGAGTGTTGGTGACGGCGATTATCCCATCACCATTGGACCCTATGGGTATTTCTGGTTTCAGGTAGATGACCAGGAAAAGAAAGAACAACCGGGAACACCTGGTGAACTACAGCTTTTGAAAACGGATTCATCCTGGGAAAAAGTATTCAATCATTATGATGAGATCAGGACGTTTGAGAGGAAAATACTCCCGGTCTTTATGAAGAAGTGCCGGTGGTTTGGCGGTAAAGCCAAAGTCATCAGCAAGATGAGTGTCCATAAAGTAGTGCCGTTGAAAGTGGATGGTACGATGCACTTCCTCTCGATAATTGAGGTTCACTATGTGCAGCGGTTGCCGGAACTATACTTCCTTCCGTTGACGTTTGTGCCTTCCGAGATTTTATTGGAACGCATTGAGTACACAGCACAAAGTGTTGTTTGCAGAGCTGAGATCCAGAACAAGACTGGGTTTATTATGGATAGCAGTTACGACAGGGTGTTCCGTGACTTTCTTTTTGCCAGCATGGAAAAAGGTGTCAAGGTAAAGGATGACGAAGGTGTTTTGGAGTTTAACGCTAGCGTGTTCTCGAAAATTAAAGCAGATTCCATTGAGTCAAAAATTCTGAAGGCAGATTCAAGTAATACGGCCATCATTTACAATGATCAGTACTTTTTTAAATTTTATCGGAAAATTGAAAAAGAAATTAACCCTGATCTCGAGATCGTACGATTCCTCTCAGAGAACACAAATTTCCGCAGCAGTCCAAAATATTCCGGCAGTATGGAGTACAAGGATGGTGAGGGAAAAACGATTGTGTTCGGTCTGCTCCAGGAGAAAGTTGACAATCAGGGCGATGCCTGGAACATGACCATTGACTCGGTTGGCAGGTTTTACGAGCGCGTAATGGCGAAAGCAAAAAGGGAAAAACTTCCAAAACTTTTGAATAAACCTGCCATACAATTTGAAGAAGCACCGGAGTTATTACAGGAATTTATTGGAAGGGGTTTTTATGAACGGGTAGTCCGACTGGGACAACGGACGGCTGAGATGCATTTAGCACTAGCTTCCGATACATCGGACCCTGCATTCGCTCCGGAATATTTCACCAGCAATTACCAACGTTCCCTGTATTCCTCGATGCGCAAACTTTTAAAAGACAGATTTAAGCTGTTGCGGCAGTCCATGGGCAAACTGACCGATGAAACAAAACAGTTGGCCGAACGGGTACTGGCACTGGAGGATGGTATCCTTGAATGCTTCAGTGAGATCTACCAGATTCGTATCAACGGAATCAAAACAAGAATTCACGGTGACTATCACCTGGGGCAAGTACTCTTTACCGGTAAGGATTTTATTATTATTGATTTTGAGGGTGAGCCAGGGTTCAGTTTTAGTGAACGTAGACTGAAAAAAAGTCCGTACAAAGATGTAGCGGGTATGATGCGCTCTTTTCATTATGCCGCCTACGGAAAAATACTGCTAAATGAAAACTATCGCGAACAAGATATGCAGTTCCTTGAATCATGGGCTGAACAGTGGCAGCATTACGTGAGCCGGTTCTACGTAGGAGCGTATATGGAAAAAATGGGGCTTGGCACAAAGCTACCTTATGAAGATGATGTTCTTATCCGTACCTACCTGATTGAAAAGGCTGTCTACGAGCTTGGATATGAGCTCAATGGCCGCCCTGAATGGACAGCGATACCTTTGAGAGGGATTGAATATCAGGTGAACCGTTATTTCATGGAAAAGGAAAATAGAAAGAAGAACGCGACCAGTGACAATTGAGCAATCACGAAT
>JANYKP010000417.1 GCA_025358195.1 Cyclobacteriaceae bacterium | reverse complement strand
GCGCCGTCCACGAGGGTGAGAATTCTTTTGGATTTGGCCAGTTGACAAATTTCTTTTGCCGGAAGGGCGATGCCACTCGTGTTGGAAATGTGTGAAAAGGTGATGAGCCTCGTTTTCGAGCTGATTGTTTTTGCAAATGGTGCGAGCAAATCGTCGGGAGATTTTGGAACAGCAGGAACCGCTATTTTCCTCACGACAAAGCCTTCCCGTTTGGCGCGTTGCTCCCATGCGATGCCATTGGATGGATGGTTCTGCTCCCACGCTATGATCTCATCGCCAGGTTTCAAACCAATGCCATTGACTATGATTGAATTGCCCTCGGTTGCGTTCCGTACAATCCCAATCTCCGCCTTTTCAACACCGATAAATTGACTCATCTTCTCCAGGGAGATGGCACGTTTTTTAGCAAACTGACGTCGGAACTGGAAAGAAACATCTTTTCCCAAATCCTTCATGGTGGCGGCAACCAGGTCATTAATAAAATAAGGACTTGGGCAAAGGTTCGCAGCGTTGACCATCATAAGGTTCGGTGGCACGGTGAATTGCTTTTTAACCATTTCCCAATAGCGTTCATCCAAGGCATCGCCCATTGGTGAGAATTTTGAATTGATGGACAGACTTGTGTCTTCCATTGAGTCCGGGTTTGCAAATGCCGGGAAGGTCAACGTTGCTACCGATCCTGTAAGTAATTGTTTTAAAAATGTTCTCCTTTTGTTTTCGGAATTGGTTTCAGCAGGTGACTGTTTCATTTTTTTATATTTTAATCCGGCTAAGAATTTCACTTTAAAATGCCTTCGGGCGTGAGTGGTCCAACAGAAAAACTGACGTAGTGTTCGTGTAGCTCTTCTGCGAGTTCGGTCAAAATTTCGCGAAGTAGTTCAGGCTGTTCCACCTCCACCGCTTTCCCAAATGAAAGCAGCCAACGTGCCAGCCAATTGACGTTATCGATCAGAAACGTCATGCGTACGCGGTCGCCCAAATCCTCTTCGGAAGCAAAACCATAGATGTACCGGCGGTATTTGAAAATTGATTTATCAAAAATTACCACGGCCTTCTGAAGTTCTTGATTGGACTGCATCAATGAATGGAGGTATTCTTGTAAACTGATAAGATTCCTGCCATCAAATTTCCTTTCACTGTTAGTGAGTGTCTTGATCCGGTCCGCCCTGAAATCACGATAACCGCTTCGCAACCTGCACCATCCGATCACGTGCCAGGCACCGCTGTAATACTGAATGCCGATGGGCTCAATCTCACGCCGGGTGAGTTCTTCCTGGGTGGAGTGGTATTCAATCTCCAGCACTTCTTTGTTGACCAGAGCTTTCTGGATTTCGGTCAAAAAATTATTGGGAAATTTAGCCGATTCCGGCATGGGCATCCGGCCCACCTCCACCGATGCCTGGAGCATTTCCAGGTAGTCTTTTTCTGAATCGTTTAATACGGACTTAATTTTCAACAGTGCCGACTCAAATGCTTTTCTGACGGATTGATCTGTCATTTTTTCCACCAGCTTCCCGGCAACCAACATGGCACTGGCCTCCGCCTGGTTAAACATTACTGGCGGCAAATGATATCCATCCACGATAAAATAGCCTTTGCCAGCTTCCGATCCAATGGGCACACCCGCCTCCATAAGAGCCTTTACATCACGATAAACAGTGCGCAGACTGATTTCAAACCGGTTCGCAATCTCCTCTGCTTTCACAATCTTTTTGGATTGCATCTGGATCAAAATTGCAGTGAGACGATCAATGCGATTCATTGAATAAAAATAAACAAATTTGAGGAGTTGAGAATAGATTGTCTCTGTCGGCTTCTCAACTCCTCAGCTCCTCAATTCTCATCTTCTATTATTGCTCCGCAAGTTTACCAGAAGCCGATGTAGAGAATGGTCAGAATCACAATTACCAGCAACGCCCCTACCGTAAAGCCTGTACTTGTCCTAAACATTTTGGCGTCTACATGAAGGGTATCTTTTGGCTGAAGGTGCGCCGGTGTCAATAAACTGATGGTTATCATAACCACCACACAAATGATAAATACAAAACCCATCCGGTCAAGGAATGGAATTTCAACCACACCGGATGCAGGATTAAGAGCAGCAAAGCCTGAAGATTGTAAGAATGAAACGTCTGCGTAGTCAGGCAGAAACTTGAAGAAGACTGATAGTGCAAAGCCACCAATAATGGCAAATAGTGCCGCATTTACGGTGGTTCGCTTCCAAAAGAATCCCATAATGAACATGGCAAAAATTCCTGGCGACACAAAACCAGTATATTCCTGGATGAATTCAAACCCTCCTTTTTTATCGATGCCAAGAAAAGGAG
>JANYKP010000409.1 GCA_025358195.1 Cyclobacteriaceae bacterium | reverse complement strand
AAAGAAGGGATAACCATTATCCGCGATACAAAAAATTGGTGGGCGCAAGCTGAAGGGTTGAATGCGCTTTTGTTGATGGCAGACCTGTACCCGGATGACGAAATGCACTATTTTTCAAAATTCGAAACGCTATGGAAATATACCGACACCTACCTCATCGACCATGAGAACGGTGATTGGTTTGCAGGAGGTTTGGACAAGCAACCGGAAATGAAGACAGCACTCAAGGGACATATCTGGAAAGCGTTTTATCATCAATACCGGTCGCTGGCAAATTGCATCGACCGGTTAAAAGCTCCGAATTGACTAAGACAATGACGGATCAGCTCCTGGAAGGACCGCATCGCACCGGAAGGATACGCCCTTTGTAATTTGAAAATTGAGCGATTTGAAGATTTGAAAATTGGGCAATTTGAAAGTTATACGAGCGCACCACTCATAACACAGTATCCAATCTTCAAATTTTCAAATTATTAATACATTTTAAAATTCAAATTACCCCTCGCTTCCCCAATTCAATCACTTCCATTTTCTTAATTTTCGAACCCATAATTTCCATCCGAATCATGGTCTTTATGGTATGAAAGCCATGGTTACCTGCTGCACCCGGATTGATGTAAAGCATGTTCAATTTATCATCTTTTTTTACGCGCAGGATGTGGGAGTGTCCGCAGATGAAAATATCCGGGACGCGATCTTTTAGTATTTTTTTTATGCGTGGGTTATAATTCGGTGGCGCCCCACCAATGTGCGTCATCCAGATCTTCATGCCTTCGCAATCAAACCAAAGGTCTTCCGGGAAACGGACTTGCAAATTTTTATCATCAATATTTCCAAATACCGCACGAAGTGGCTTGAATTTTTCCATTCGATCCGCTACTTCCGCATCACCAATATCACCGGCATGCCAGATTTCATCGCAGTCTTTAAAATGTTCAAAGACTTTTGAGTCAAGTACACTGTGCGTGTCCGAGAGGAGGCCGATGTTCAAGGTGACTATTTATAAATTCCGAGTAATCGGTCGACTGCTTCAAGTCGGTTAAAAAACTTTTCGGGCCCTGTGTTGCTTAGTACAATAACGGTTTTATCAACATCGATATACCGGACGAGCGCTGTTTTATAGCCAGGATTGTCGCCACTGTGCCACGCTACTTTTCCTAATAATGGATGAGTCCTGAGCTCCCAGCCCAGACCATAATTGGAAAGCGAATCATTTTTTAGTTTGGTGGGAGTGAATGCCTCCAGGAGTGTTTCCTTTTTTACCAATTCCTCCGTGTACAATGCCCGGTCCCACTTCAATAAATCGGTCGACGTTGAACTGATGCGGCCCGGTCCTTTCCGATTGCCCAGCCAAAAGACATAGTTGGATGAAGGAAAAGAGTCGGCACGTATGTAACGTTGTTTTTCGGGAACATAGATATGGCCCAGCGCCAAATTCTTAAGCACGGCTTTCTCCGCAATGGTGCGGATATCGGTTGAAGTCATGTTGAGGGGTATGAAAATTCGCTCACGACAAAGCTCAACGAAATCCCTGCCGGATACTTTCTCCCCGATGCTGCCCAACAAAACATAACCCGTATTACTGTACGTGTAATGTTCACCGGGCTCAAAAAGTTTGGGCGGATGGTAGTGCTTCAAATACTCAATGATATCGGCATTGCCAGCCGGTTTACTTTTGTCCCAATGTTCATCCATTATTTTTTGATAATCCGGCAGACCGGAGGTATGATTCAATAAGTGCCTGACAGTAATCGCAGGATACGGCAAACCAGGAATATATTTTTCAATAGGATCGTCATACAACAATTTTCCCTGCTCCTGGAGGCTTCCGATCATTACACTCGTAAATGTTTTGGAGACGGAAGCAAGTTCAAAAATGGAAGCGGTGTCCATCGGGGACTTTGTTTCAAAATTCGTGTACCCAAACGCTTTGTGATAAACCGGTTGACCTTTGTCGGCTATTAATACAACTCCGCTGAAATCAGGACTTGCAGCAAAGACCGAATCGAGCTCGGAGGTAAGGGTTTTAGATTTTTCTTTTGATGGTTGGCAAGCCTGGCCAAATAGTGCAAGAATCAGGGTGAGTTTAAGCAGTTTTTTCATGGGTAAACTATATTCATACGTTTGATGTAAGATAGAAATCAAAGAATAGAATTCATAAGATTTTCCTCGTTTGTGCCGCCCTTTATTTGCCTAACTTTCGGTTGATCAAAACGTAAAGACGAAATTCTGTAACAAATGCTTCGTTCCTTCTTCCAATTAAGTGTCCGCAATCTATTTCGCAAAAACAGACTCTTTACTTTTATAAACATTAGTGGGCTGGCTATTGGACTGGCAAGTCTTTTATTAGTCACTTTATTCATTTACGACGAGTACAATTTTGACAAGTACCACAGGAATGCCGATCGGATATATCGCATCGTACTGGATTTTACAAGTGACGGTGTCGTAACGAATTGGGCAAAAACGAGTGCCCCCATTGGCTATTATCTAACCGGAGCCTTTCCGGAAGTCGAACAAGTAGTGCGGCTTCGTAAAAATCCGGGAACAGATTTACTGAGTCACGATGAGGTAAAATTCTATGAAGAAAGAGTATTTTTTGCGGATAGCACACTATTTAATGTGTTTGATTTTAAATTGAAAAGAGGAAACCCCTCACTTGCAATGCGGGAAAAGAATTCAATTGTGATCTCGGAGGAGCTAGCAAGAAAATACTTCAATACCGAAGATCCGATTGACAAAACGCTACGCTATAACAATCAGGTTGACCTGAAAATTACCGGCATCATGGAAGAAGTGCCAGCTAATTCACATTTTATTGCTGATGCATTTATTACCTTTTCTTCATTGGATGAGTTGCTGGGAGAAAAACGACTAGCGCACTGGGGCCAGTTTGATCACTACACCTATGTTCTATTGAACAAAGGCTCCTCTCCGGAACAGCTTAATGATAATTTTTCATTGTTACTCACGAAGAATGCACCCGAATGGGTCTCTCAGAAAGTATCCCTTTTCTTACAGCCGTTGACATCCATTCATCTGCATTCTAGCCGTAAAGATGAAATTGCCCCTAACAGCCAGGAACGTTACTCATACATATTAGGTACAACAGCCCTTTTCATTCTCTTGATGGCCTGTGCGAATTTCATCAACTTGACTACGGCCATGCAGGTATCGCGGTTTAAAGAAATAGCCATCCAAAAAATTCTCGGCGCAGGAGGATATCAAATCATTTATTTCTGGATTGAATCTACTTTGATTTGTTTTGCGGCCATGTTGATAGCACTCCTTCTGACCTTTCTTGCATTACCTTACTTTAATCTTGCCACTGGAAAACAACTTTCATTTTTGAGTAATCAATGGCTAATGGCTCCCTTCGTTATCTTAATTCTGTTGATCGGTTTTGTTTCGGCCATCTTCCCTTCGCTCCAGGCAACGAAGACCAACGTCCTTCAAATTTTCAAATCACAAAAAAATGTGATCAGCAGGTCAAGCATCCGCAGCACACTCATAGCATTTCAATTTTCAATTTCAATATTGCTGATTATCGCTACCTGGATAGTGTCTTCTCAATTTAATTTTCTAAAATCATCGCGGCTGGGATTTGAGAGCGATCAGGTGATCGTCATAACCGTGAAAGACAGATCTCAAAATGAGAGGCACTCGGTTATGGTTAATGAGATCCGTCAATTGCCAGGAATAGTTAAAGCAAGTTACTCATCCAGTACACCGGGAGGCAATAATTCACTTACCTATACCTACACACTGGTGGGATCAGAAAGCGGTGAACAGGCGCTGGCTACTTTCTTGGTAGACGGAAATTTCTTTGATCTCTATGGAGTTAACCTAAAGGAAGGTCGTTTACTCAACCTTGAAAACCGTGATACACTTAGTGAAGTTCTTCTGAATGAGGCTGCAGTCAAACAACTCCACTTGTCACAACCTATCGGCCAATTAGTGACCGGTAAAGTAAAAGGAATAGTAGTGGGTGTGGTTGGAAATTTTAATTATGCATCGCTTCATTCAGCCATTGAGCCTGTAATAATGTATTCCTATACGCCAACATTCCGTTTTGTATCTGTAAAACTAAAGGAAGGTGAAATTCAAAAGGGGCTGGCATCCCTTGAAAAACGATGGCCCGAGTTGTACCCAGGGTACCCGCTTGAGTATTATTTTCTCGATGATCAGATTCAACAATTATATGGTGCCGAGTTTCAATTGAGCAGGGCCTATATTTCATTTTCAATCATTGCCATTATCATTGCGGGTATCGGATTGAGTGGTCTAACCACCTACTTGTTGACTCGCAAACTCAAAGAGATAAGTCTACGGAAAGTATTCGGAAGCTCCACGCCACAGCTCATACGCTGGATGTATTCGGGTTATTTAAAGATAATTGTCATTGGTGTGCTTATCTCTTGGAGCGTTGGTTATTACTGGATGAATCGTTGGTTAGAAGGATTTGCTTTCAAAATTGAACTCAGCCTTCTTCATTTTGTCTTTCCCGCACTGATCATGATTTCCATTTTGTTTCTGACGACAGGGATTCAAACAATAAGGGCGTCCCGCACGAACCCGGTTGATAACCTAAGGGATGAATAAATGGATTTTTGATGAAGACTTGTGTTTGGAAACGAGTTTCTAAAACAGAAAGGTTATGAATCGTAATAAAATCGTGCTCATCACCGGAACCAACCGCGGCATTGGGAAGGAAATCGCCAGACAAATGAACGTTCTCGGTTGGCAAGTGATCGCTACCGCACGGGATCATGCCAAGGCTCAACAGGCTGCAGAAGAAATTGGAAATGGAGTGATTGGATTTCCATTGGATGTTACAAATGAAGATTCCGTTAACGTGGCTGCGAATTTTGTACATAAAAAGTTTACCAAACTGGATGTGTTGATCAACAATGCGGGTATAATCGGCAATCGTTCCATGGTAGATTTTGACCTGGAACAAATCAAGGCAGTTATGGATACGAATTTTATCGGGCCTATACGAACAACAAAACATTTTCTTTTATTGCTGAAGAAGAGCGAGGATGCGCGGATCATTAATATTTCGAGCGGCATGGGTGAACTGGCCTCTTTGAACGAGGGCGGCTATGCCGCGTACCGGCTTAGTAAGACGGCCTTGAATGCCTTCACGATTTTATTGGCCGCTGAACTCGATCCTACTTCAATAAAAGTGGTTTCGATGTGTCCTGGCTGGGTGAAAACGGATATGGGTGGTGCCGGCGCCACGCGTCCGGTGGAGAAAGGAGCGGAGACAGCCGTGTGGCTTGCTACATCCAACGATTTGAAGGCAGGGAAATCGTATCGCGATAAAAAAGTTATTTCCTGGTGACGGCCACTCGCCGTTCAGTTGCTCTCCTCGCTTAGTTACCGATACACTGAAAACAGAATAGGAAATATCTTAATTTCTTCAGGAATACTATTTATAACCGCGGGAAGTCGACACACCGCCAGGCTAAATTGATACGATAACCTTGTGTATGTTTGTCGGAGGTAACAGCACACATCAAGTGTTCAAAAACAGGAGATTATTTCTCATTTCGATTACACTTCATACGATCTGGATGATGTTCCTATCATACCTATGGCTTAACCTGCCCTATTCATATGAGTCCGAGTCCAAAATAATGACCGTTACCAACATTCTAAAAAATGTTGTTTTGGGGGTAGAGGAAAAACCAGATAAGGACAGTTTACTGTTTGTAAATATCTCGTACGACAAAATGTTGATTCCGCGTTATGACACCGACGGCTTTGAGTCCGGTAACGTGGCGATCACCGATCGAATGGCCTTGTCGAGATTTTTAGAAACAATCAATGAGCGTCAGGAATACCAATTCATTATTCTTGACGTGTTCTTTGAGGACTCCACCTCCTTTGATTCCATGCTGCAGGTACAGGTGAAAAATTCCAAGGCACTCATTCTTCCCTATCACTTTGATGGAGGTATGGAAAGACTGAAAAGTCATATCAAAGGCTGGAGTGGCCTGGCTGACTACAATGCTGACTTCGGTACTTTTCTAAAGTACTCCTATATTCAACATGACACCAGTCGTACCGTCCCATTGCTACTCTATGAGAAATTCAACAAGGGTTATCTTCGGAAATCAGGTCCTTTTTATACCTCAGATGGTCACCTTGCACTGAACGCCCTGACCTTGGATTTTCCTGTTCGTTCGTTTGATGTGTTTACCAACGACGATGGTGGTTATAGTTCAGTGCATCTGTGCGAATTGATGAATACACCACCGGATTTCATTAACGCGCTGACTAAAAATAAAATTATTGTGATCGGTGATTTTGTAGATAGGGATTTACACGCGACGTTGTATGGAACGATGGCAGGGCCGCTTATTCAACTCAATGCCTACCTGGCACTGGTAAACGGCGATCATCTTCTGACCTGGCCGCTATTGATTTTTATTTTTTGCTGCTACCTGATTATTTCCTGGTTTCTCTTTTC
>JANYKP010000379.1 GCA_025358195.1 Cyclobacteriaceae bacterium | reverse complement strand
CAGATTGAACCGCAAGGGTGCCTTCATGAAATCCACACAAAATCAATTTTAGTTTCCCTGGATAAGTATTAATATCACCCACAGCATACACACCTTTCCGGTTGGTGGAGTAATCGTATGTATTTACTTTCACAGCGCTTTTTTCAATCTCCAATCCCCAGTCCGCGATCGGCCCCAGACTTGGTGTCAAACCAAACAGCGGCATAAAGTGGTCAGCATCTTTTATTATTTCTCCAAGATTTGTGTGCTTGATGACAACCGAGGTTAGTCTGTTTGTATCGTTGGCATTGATCCTCACCACCTCCGCGTCGGTGATCAGATTTATTTTTCCTTCGTTTGCAAGGTTCATTACTTTTTGAACGGAGTCCAGGTGTCCGCGGAACGAAGTCCTTCTGTGCACCAATGAAATTTCAGATGCAATTTTATTTTCAGCTAGATAAATGGTCCAGTCAAGTGCGGAATCCCCTCCACCGGAAATAACCACCCGCTTATCCCGGTAAAATTCCGGGTCCTTGATGATATATTCCACACCCTTGTCTTCATAACGCTCCAGATTTTCAATCGGCGGCTTCCTGGGTTCAAAAACACCCAGTCCTCCGGCAATCATTACGATGGGCGCCCGATGTTGGGTTCCCTTGTTGGTGCTTACGACAAATTGATTCCCGCCAGTTTCCTCCAGGGATGTCACCGTTTCACCCAAGGTAAAGCCCGGCTTAAATACGGCTATCTGGTCCAACAGTTTGTTTACCAATTCCCCCGCATTGATGATGGGATACCCTGGGATGTCGTAAATAGGCTTTTTAGGGTATATCTCGATGAGCTGGCCGCCTGGCTGGGGCAATGAGTCGATTAAATGGCACCGCAGTTTCAGAAGTCCAGCCTCAAAAACCGTAAAAAGTCCCACCGGCCCGGCCCCGATGATGATTATATCTGTTTGAACCATACTAGAAAATGATCGCGAAAATAATTATTTCTGCCCGCAAACCCGTTGAAAGTGAAGATGGTAAAAAAAATCCGCGACAATTCTTTTTTTCTTGGTGGGTTATCGGTGCGCACGGTGGTTTCAAGATGATATTTTGATGAGTTGAATGAATAAAATTAACTTTGTGTTTTAGATCTGATGAGCGATACGATTCTCCACGAGTGCGGCATAGCGCTAGTCAGGCTGCGCAAGCCCCTTTCCTACTACATTGAAAAATACGGGCCTACGTATGGGATGAACAAAATGTACATCCTGATGGAAAAACAGCATAACCGGGGTCAGGATGGTGCCGGGATCGCAAACATCAAAATTGATCAGGAGCCCGGATTTCGGTATATCAGCAGATACCGGTCTATGAAAAGCCAGCCGGTAGCCAGTCTTTTCAAAAAAATTGGAAAGAAATATCAAAAGGCCCAGAAGGTTGGAAAAGAAAAATTCCGTGATGAGAAATGGCTGAAGCAGCATTTGGCCTTCTCCGGCGAATTGTGGCTGGGGCACCTTCGCTACGGCACACACGGTTTCAACAGCATAGAAAATGTCCACCCCTTCCTGCGACAAAACAACTGGCGTAGCCGCAACTTGGTAATGGCCGGTAATTTCAACATGACCAATGTTGATGAGCTCTTTGATATTTTAGTCAACCTCGGACAGCATCCGAAAGAGAAAGTCGACACGGTTACCGTGATGGAGAAAATAGGGCACTTCCTGGATGAAGAGGTCCAACTTCAATTTCAAAAATACAAGGATCAATTTACCAACAAAGAGGTCTCGGATATTATTGAAAATGAGATCGACCTCGCACACATGTTGAAGAGAGCCTGCAAAGACTTTGATGGCGGCTACACAATGGCAGGACTGATTGGCTCCGGATCGGCGTTTGTAGTCCGCGACCCGAATGGTATCCGACCCGCCTATTACTATGCGGATGAAGAAGTGGTGGTAGTGGCCTCCGAGAAACCCGCCATTAAAACGGCATTCAATATTGAATATAGCCAGATTGAAGAAATACGCCCTGGACACGCCCTCATCATCACCAAAAGCGGTGACTATGCTCAGCATTCGATTGTTCCGGCAGGTGAGAAAAAATCCTGCAGCTTCGAGCGAATCTATTTCTCACGAGGCAATGATCCGGACATTTATCGCGAACGAAAAATGTTGGGTAAGCTGCTGGTACCACAAGTACTCAAAGCCATCAACTTTGACTTACGAAACACGATCTTTTCCTACATACCAAATACGGCAGAAACCGCTTTCTATGGCATGATGGCCGAGGTAGAAAATTATCTAATAAAAAGACAAACTGAAATAATCGTCGATGGCAAACCATCGGTGGATTCCCTGGAAGACATTCTTTCCTTCCGCCCGAGGATAGAAAAAATTGTTATTAAGGACGCGAAGATTCGAACGTTCATCGCGGATGATGACCATCGCGATGAAATGGTGGCACACGTATACGACACTACATACGAGGTGGTGAAGCGTGATAAAGACACACTGGTTGTGATTGATGACTCCATTGTGCGTGGCACGACTCTTGAAAAAAGCATTCTGAAATTATTGGACCGCCTGGGACCTAAAAAAATCGTGGTAATTTCATCGGCTCCTCAAATACGCTTTCCGGACTGCTACGGAATCGATATGAGTCGCATGGGAGACTTCGTGGCATTCCGTGCCGTCATCCAGCTGTTGAAGGATCAGGGCAAGGATTACCTGCTGGGTGAAGTGTATGAACAATGTCAGCACGCATCCATCGATGAACCTGTAAATCATGTTAAGAAACTCTACGATCAGTTTACGTACGAAGAAATATCTGATAAAATTGCCGATATCGTGAAGCCAGCAGGCATGAAAGCAGAGTTGAAAATAGTTTTTCAAACGGTAGAAGCATTGCACAAAGCGATCCCTCACCACTTGGGTGATTGGTATTTCACAGGCAATTATCCAACACCGGGTGGCATGCTGGTGGCCAACAAGTCCTACATCAACTACATGGAGGGAAGGTTGGTGCGAGCGTATTAACTAGGTCTTGGGGCTTCGCGCTTGGCTTTGACAACAGTCCACCTATCACCCGCTACGATAAGCCAACAGCCAAGACCCAACAGCCAAAAATCCCATCATCTACAAAAGTCCAAATAGGCTCATCATTCCAGATAAAAATCAAAATGGAGGGCATTCATACACTTGAAGTGTCCTCTGGGGCATTTTTCAAAACCTATTTTAGAGCAAGGACGACAATCAAGGGCGCTGTTTTCTAGGATGGTAAACTTTGTACGATAGGGGTACATCCCAAAGGCCGGAATGGTATTACCCCAAATACTGAAGACTTCTTTCCTGAAAGCTGCAGCAATATGCATCAAGCCAGTATCATGCGTAAATACATAACGCGCTTTCTTCACCACGCTCGCCGATTGATTCAGGTTGAATTTTCCACAGGCATTGTAGACAATTGCTTGCTTATTCAACTGTTGCAAGACCTCTTCGGTAGCGTGATCTCCTGGTTTCCGTTTAAAAAAATTAGCGATCACCTCTCCTGTTTCAAAATCTTCTTTCCCACCCAGAAGAATAATCGGTCTATTGATCTTATCACATAACTCAATCATTCGTGCGGGGGGAAGTTTCTTGGTGCCATGCTGCGCACCGATTGCATACACCACGTAACGCTCACGAAAATTTTCCGGGAGCCACGCTAACGGAACGTCGTCTTTTTCAGGAATAAAATAATCAAGCCCCAGTGTATCCATTTTTACGCCAAGGGATTTAACTGTTTCCATATAACGGTCCACGATGTGAATGGGTGGAAGCTTGTTGATCTTGAAGTTGACCATCAGCCATTTTTCAATATTGAGTTTGCGGTAACTAAATGACTTCACACCCAGGCCATTTTTGATCCGCAACGTCCGCAGATTATGATGAAGGTCAATGATATAATCAAATTTTTCCTGCTTCAATTCGTAAATCAGATCGGAAAGCCTCTCCTTCAGAAAATGCGTTTTATTGATATACGGGTTCGCTTCCAGCAATTCCTTGTATTGGTATTTCGTTGCAAAGTGAATTTGCGCGTCTTCGAGTTGGGTCTTTAGGGTACGAACTACAGGAGTGGTCAGGACAATGTCACCAATGGAAGAAAATCGCAGGATGAGTACCTTCATCGTAGTATCTTGGGTAAGTTCAAATTTACCACTTTGATAAAGATACCCTTAACAGGGGTAGACGTTTAGGCCACTTTTTAATCCATCTATTTACTATTTTAGATGCACAAATTCCTGCTTATGAACTGTTGGCTGCTGAAAACTGAACCTGAAACCTTTTCGTGGGGAGATCTGGTCCGCGACAAAAAAGCCGTCTGGGACGGGGTACGTAACTTTCAAGCCCGTAAAAATTTAAAGGAAATGAAGAAAGGGGACCTGGCATTCATCTATCATACCGGTGATGAAAAGGCAGTGGTCGGAATTTCCACGGTAACGAAAGAAGCATATCCTGAACCAAAAGACCCGGATTGGGTGGCCATTGATCTGGCCCCTGATAAACCTCTGAAAAACCCCGTTACATTGGCACGAGTCAAGCAGGATAAATCCTTACAAAAAATGGTTTTGGTGCGGGCCGCCCGGCTGTCGGTGCAACCTGTTTCAAAGGAAGAATACGAACGAATCCTTGAGTTAAGCACCAAGCCTTGAATCAAGTCAGACTTATTCCTTCCTTGGTTTTATTGTTATTGATCACGATCGTTCATGATGCCTTTTCACAACTACAGCAGTCCTACCGTTTTGAGCAGGTAGTAAAAAATTCCGAGGAAGGATTTACGGTTATCTCATTGAAAAAAGAAGGATTGGCATTAATCCGGGACATGCACAAGTTTTCAGGAAGCAAAAAGAAGTGGCAACTAGAGATTGTTGATACGGTTCTGTCAAAAGTTTGGTCGACCGAATTGGAATTGGAAAACCGCCTGATCCTGGTGGGATATGAGTACAATCCCCGGCATTTATACCTCCTTTTCCGAGAAGGGGAGGCCGATTATTACAATTTTAGATTACTGACCGTTCTTTTTTATGAAAAAGAGATTCAAACCAACGAAATAAAGTTTGAAGTGAATTTCAAGATGACTCACTTTACCATGGCCGGAAACAGTGCGGTATTCGGAGGTTATGTGAGTAATGAACCTGCCGTGTTGCTTTACAGTCAATCCAGCAATCATACGAAAGTGCTTCCTGGGCTCTTCATACATGATATTTCACTGCTAGATGTGCGCACCAATCAAAACCAGAGTTTCAATGTGCTGCTGGCAGAACGGAAAGGAAAAGAAAAAAAAAGACTTGCCGTACGGACCTATGATCAGGATGGCAATTTATTGATGGATGATATAATTAACATTGATGGACAATTTACCATTCTCACTGGACTCACCAGCACCCTAGAGAATGACGAAATGATTATTGCAGGCACCTATGGTGAGACGAACGGAAAGCAGGCCCTCGGTTATTATTCGGTAGTCGTAGATCCGTTTAATGAGCAATTGGTATCGTACACCGATTTTAGTTCCCTTAATCACTTTTTGGATTACCTGCCCCTTCGCAGGGCGGATAAGATCAAAACTAAAACCCAAAAACAAAAAGCGCTGGGGCGTCAGCCGGATTACAAAGCCTATGTGGTGCCATTTCGCATCGAAGAACGATTGAAAGGATTTTATCTTTTGTCCGAACTATACAATCCATCCAACAGTGTTAATCCCTATCCGTATCGAAGTTATTACAACCCTTATGCTTACGGTTACTATCCTTACGGCATGAATCCTTTTTCGACCCCTTATTATAACAATTATCCAAGCGGATATAATTCGGTGCGGAATACAGATGTACGAATGGTTCAAACCATGGTTACTGAACTTGATCTACATGGTAAACCAGGAAAAGACGTCAGCTTGAAGCTGAATGAAGTCAAGCAATCAAACCTTGAACAGGTTGGTGACTTTGTCATCCTGCACGACAGCATTTGCATGGTGTACAAAAAGGAAGAAGACATATTCTACCAGAAAGAATCCGGCGACCCGGACGAGAAACCTTCGATTAAGCAAACGAAGGTTAAGCTGCAAAACGTAAACGATATTCTGAAAAATGAGAATGAATATGAAAGTCAGGTTCGTTTTTGGTACGGTCGTCATTTTTATGTGTGGGGTTATCAAACAATAAAAGATACTTCCCGGGAGGGAGATCAAACACGCCATGTTTTTTATGTCAATCGATTCAGCATGGAATAAAAGAATACTGGCAATTCTTTTTTTCCTTATCGTGGGCGTGGATTTACTTCCCGCCCAAATCGTCCAATCCGGCAGGTTGGAACTAGCCATGGAAAGTGGGGAAACGGAAAAATTAAAAGCCGCCAGTCTCGGTAATAACGGGCTTATTCTTTATAGGCGCCTTGCCGGAAAAAAAAATGATCAACTCGAACTGATAAAAATCGATACTGCATTGAAGGAAACCTGGAAGGGATATATCAATCTCGGAAAAAATGTAAGCCTTCTCCAAGTTCAACACACCGACGAATTATTTTTTCTTCTTTTCAGGGATCGGAGTTTTATTGGCGGCGACTTTGAGATCGTGGCTGTAACCCTGAGAAATGGTGACTATTCCCATTACACCATAAAAAATCTCATCCCTTTTAATCCAAGCGAATTTCTCATCACCAGGCAAGGTGCCTTAATTGGAGGGTACTTTAATTACCGACCCATCATCCTGTATTATAATTTCACACAACAACGTTCAAAGATTCTTCCAGGGTTCTTCAATGAACCCGGTGAACTCGACCAAATCAAATCCTACTCCGACGGAAGCGTGGACGTAATTGTAAGTGCTAAAAATTTTGAGAAAAGAAGATCGCTTTGGATCCGAAATTATGATTCACTGGGAGACTTGGTAAAAACCACTATACTCAAACCCGAAGAGGGAAAAAACCTGATCTTTGGACGCTCCGTGAAGTTGCCCAATGGGGAACAAATCGTGGCGGGAGTCTACGGGAGGTTCTCCGATTATTCGAGGGGAATCTTTGTTGCTGGTATCAATCCGGTTGGAGAATATGCGATTGTTTATTACAACTTTGCCCAACTTCAAAATTTTTTCAGCTACATGAAGGCACGACGGCAAAAGCGTATCAAGGACAGGATCGAGCGCAAAACCATCCGGGGTAAGAAAGTGAAGTTCAACTACCGGTTCATCATCCATGATATTATCCCCTATCAAAATCAATACATCATGATGGGGGAAGCTTTTTACCCTCATTACCTTTACCCTACGCAAATGTTTTCCGGTTATCGTTATAATCCAACTTCCGTGTCAATGCCTGGATCCTATTTTAATCCAAGGTTGCGCAATGATGTGATATTCGACGGCTATCAATACACACACGCTGTGGTTATTGGTTTTGACAATAACGGAAAAGTGCGCTGGGACAATAGTTTTGAAATCAATGATGTGAAAACAATGCAATTGGAACAATTTGTCAAAATCAAACCCGAAAAGGACAGAATTGTGTTGATGTACTTGTTCCAAAATACCCTTCGCGCAAAGATCATTCACGATTCAGAAGTGTTGGAAGGAAAAACCCAGGATCGTATGAAAACAAATTTCAACAACGAAACGGTAGATCTCCAGACCCTTGAAAACGAACAGTTGGATTATTGGTATGACGACTATTTTTTTGCCTATGGTGTGCAGCGATTGAAACAGGAGTCCGGACAAGTGCGCCGTGTTTTCTTTATAAACAAAATAACTTACAAATAGAATGTTAAAGGCCCTGATAAAGTAGTTTGACTGCGACAATATGAAAAGTGCCCCTTACAAATACCACGAAGAGATCGTGAAATAACTGTTATATTTGCATTACTGGCATGCAGAAAAAGCTCATTCTTGATTCTGATCTCCTCACCATCACCCTTGACCGCCTTTGCCAGGAATTAATAGAAAATCACGGGGACTTTGAAGATACGATCCTGTTGGGCCTCCAGCCACGGGGCATATTTTTGGCCGAATGGATGCAGGAGAAGTTGACTACTGCCACCAAAAGACAAATTCCCCTCGGCTACCTCGATGCTACTTTTCATCGTGATGATTTCCGTCGAAGGGAAATACCAGCCAAAGCCAGCGAAACCCGTGTCCCCTTTTTAATTGAGGGGAAAAAAGTTGTTTTGATTGACGACGTGTTATACACCGGTCGAACGGTTCGCGCTGCCTTGGATGCCATGATTGCCTTTGGTCGTCCGGAGAAAGTGGAGCTGTTGGTATTGATTGATCGCAAGCACACGCGAGAGCTTCCCATCTCAGCAGATTATGTAGGCAAATATGTTAATACGATGGAGAGCCAACGGGTATTGGTAGAACTTGATGCCCTCCACAAACACAACAAGATCTGGCTTATTAATAAAGATTGAAATTATGTCAGGACTAAGTCAGCCGCACTTGCTGGGAATCAAGAACATCACAAGGGATGACATCGAACTCATTTTTAAAACAGCTGACAATTTCAAAGAAGTCATTAATCGTCCCATTAAAAAGGTGCCTTCACTTCGGGACGTAACAATTGCCAATATATTTTTTGAAAACTCCACACGCACCCGGCTTTCCTTTGAGCTTGCACAGAAACGACTTTCAGCAGATGTTGTAAACTTCTCTGCCTCTACAAGCTCTGTTAAGAAAGGGGAAACGCTCCTCGATACGGTCAACAATATTCTGGCTATGAAAGTAGACATGATTGTGATGCGGCATGCGAGTGTTGGTGCGCCCCATTTTCTGGCAAAGCACATAAAAGCCAACATCATCAATGCAGGAGACGGCACGCACGAACACCCAACGCAAGCGCTACTCGATGCGTACTCCATCCGCGAAAAACTAAAGGCCGTGAAAGGCAAGAAAGTTGCAATCATCGGCGATATTCTTCACTCGCGGGTAGCTTTGTCAAACATTTTCGCATTGAAAAAATTGGGTGCTGAAGTGCTTGTATGCGGTCCTCCAACGTTATTGCCGAAATACATCGACCAACTGGGAGTGAACGTGGAGTGGAACCTTCTGAAGGCGTTGGAGTGGTGTGATGTGGCCAACGTACTCCGCATTCAACTTGAACGGCAGCAAATAAAATATTTTCCTTCGTTGCGTGAATACTCCCTCTACTATGGGATTACCAAAAAAATTCTCGACAGTTTAAAAAAAGAAATCGTGCTGATGCATCCGGGGCCCATCAATCGTGGGGTAGAATTAAGCAGTGATGCCGCCGACTCTCACCACTCGATCATCCTTGACCAGGTAGAAAACGGGGTCGCTATCAGGATGGCCGTGATGTACCTTCTTGCCGGCGCAGTTTCTTAACATCCATAAATACAAAGCTCCCTTTCCTATTGGGTGGATTCTGTGAAAATTGTGAATTTGAGCAAAATTGATTCTCCTCGGTAATTCTTACTTTTGTCCACCTCAATTTGATTTATGATCTATAATTCCATCATCGAAACCATTGGCAACACTCCCATGGTAAAGCTCAATAAGCTTAATAAAGGAATTGCCGGCACCATCCTCGCTAAAGTGGAGTATTTTAATCCGGGTAATTCCACCAAAGACCGAATGGCGTTAAAGATGATTGAAGACGCTGAAAAATCCGGCATCCTCAAACCTGGAGGAACTATTATTGAAGGCACCTCCGGGAATACCGGCATGGGCCTGGCACTCATCGCAATTGCCAAAGGATACACGTGTATTTTTACCATGGCTGACAAGCAATCGCAGGAGAAAATAAATATCCTGAAAGCGGTTGGCGCAGAAGTGATTGTTTGTCCTACGAATGTCGAGCCGGAGGATCCGCGATCGTATTATTCCGTGGCGCGAAAATTAAATAAAAATATCCCCAATTCGTACTACCCCAATCAATACGATAATTTATCCAATACTGCTGCTCACTACGAAACCACGGGACCTGAAATATGGAGGCAAAGTGCGGGTAAGATTACACACTACGCTGCTACCGTGGGAACCGGTGGATCGATGTGCGGCACAGCTCAATTTTTAAAAGAACAAAAGCCAAACCTTGTGACAGTGGGTATTGATACCTATGGGTCTGTTTTCAAAAAATACAAAGAGACGGGCATTTTCGACCGGAACGAAATCTATCCATATCTCACAGAAGGTTTTGGAGAAGACATCCTTCCAAAAAATGTAAACTTTGATATGATCGACCTTTTTATCAAAGTGACGGATAAAGATGGAGCCATTATGGCACGTAGATTGTCGAAGGAAGAAGGTTTGTTTGTAGGATGGAGCAGTGGATCGGCCCTGCATGGAGCACTTGAATATGCGCGGGAGCACCTAAAGAAAGATGATGTGATGGTGGTGCTGTTACCAGACCACGGCACCCGTTACTTAAATAAAGTCTACAACGACAATTGGATGAAAGACCATGGCTTCCTTGAAGAACGGAGTTTCTCTTCGGCCCGTGATATTATACGTCATCGAAACGGTATGAACGGGCTCTTTACAGTGAAGAAAAGCGCTCGTATCGGCGAAGCAATTAAAATTATGAACCAACAAGGCATTGATCAGGTGCCTGTCGTGGACGAATCAGAGTTTGTCGGTAGTGTAGCATCAGGAAGTCTTCTCGAAAAAATCATCGACGATCCAACGGTAAAAGATAGTTCGGTGGGTGATCTCATGGATAAGCCCATGCAATTTGTAGCGCTCGACACTACCCTGGACGTTCTTTCCTCCATGCTCAATAAAAACAACAAAGCTTTGCTGGTTCGGGATGAGTCGGATAACGTCCACATTATCACCCATCATGACATTTTGAAGGCGATGACCTCCTAAACGACCTCAGTGACGGATGACCTCCACCTCTATGCGATCGTTATAATTCGCGTAAACACTGGTTTGAGGATACACCATCATCTTCCCCCCTTCTCCTTTTGTGAGGATTCGATCCGTCGAAATGCCTTGTGAATCAAGGTATCTCCTGGCAGCCTCGGCTCTCAACTCAGTCAATTCTTTAGCAGATCCTGGCTTCCTTACATTCGCCGGATCGCTTTCAAAAAACTTTGTACTCTTGCCTAGCGTGATAATGTCGCGCGGTTCATTACCGTTGCAATGTCCGTGAATTTTCACTTTGTAGTTCGGATTCTCCTTCATCAGGACTACCAGACCATCCATCTCATCCTTAAACTGGGGTTGCATAATCACTGAATTCCGATAAAAACTTACATTATTAAACTCTATATAATCACCTCTTTTGGCCCTTGCCAAGGTAAGGGGTATAATGATTTCACCGTCCGAGCCCGTACCGGATGATAGGGGCAATGGATCCTTATAGTTAAGAACCGTTTCCAAGGCCTTGTAGCCCGGTGCAACGGTCGTAAGAAAATAGGCACCGCTCTGGTTGCGCGGTGCTACAAGATCGACCATTTCATTTGCTTTGAACGCCTGGTATTGGGCGGCTTTGTTTGACTCGGCTAGATGTAGCTCGCCCCTCACTTCCTCACCACTGGTTGCATTTAAGAACCGGAATGTAAAGAACTTACCTTTTGGCACCTTTTTTACCACAGGCTTTACAATAGTAGCTGAGTCTATTTTGACAACAGGCGGGATTTCAGCAATCACCGAGTCCTTCTTTACAGGGTCAGTTATGACTGGCTCTTTTTTTACGGGGTCAGTTATGACCG